>JAKDUG010000154.1 GCA_030457805.1 Psychroflexus sp. | reverse complement strand
CTCAAGTCTTTGATCATTTTAATCAATTCCATGACACCTAGATTACTTGGAAAATTAGCAATCTGTGGGAGGTAATCTATCTGTTCTCTGTATTTTCCGTTTTGATGTGTTTCTTTGCCATCGATAAAAACCTTTCCTTTATCCGGCACGACCATTCCCAAAATTGATTTAATCAAGGTTGTCTTTCCCGAACCATTTGGGCCAAGAATTGCAAAAATACCCTGTTCTGGAATTTTGAGATCAACTCCTTTTAGAACTTCATTCTTGCCAAACTTTTTATATAGGTTTTCTATTTTAATCATTGTATTTATGCATTAGAGGTTCTTCATCCACCAGTTTGTCTGGCGTGAAAACGGGTGATACTTTTTCAGAGAAATCAATAATATCAACAAATAAACTTCGCATGAGTATAATTGTCTCAGGTGTGCGATTGACAACATAGCTAAACAACTTTACAGGTCGGTAAGGCACATCGCCATAACCGTCCTTATCTAAATCATATCCTGTATATTCACTCCAATAATTGCGATAAAAACGATTTGAATTTATGCGGCTATTAAAGCTGACATCAAAAGAGTTGTAAAGGAAATTATTTTGCGTAAAAAGATTATCATACAAAGCACCACGCACTTTAATTGCCCAGCCATTATTTTTAAAATCATTTTTGGAATATGTTATTCGGTTTGAGCCCTCAACATTGATGCCTGTTGTATTTTCTTCAAAAACATTGTGTTCAATTGTGGCATCATTAATTTCTTTTAAGAGTAAGCCATAAGCTGCAGTTCCCCAATTATATCTGAATTGATTATCATACATCTCAATTCTTTTAGAAAACATGACAGCCACTCCTGCTCCATTATTCTCAAAAATATTGCCGCGATAAACATCATCGTTTGAAAACATAAAGTGGAGACCATACCGCAAGTTATCGATACTTTGATTGTTTAATATATCACAGTGGTCAGCAAATTCTAAATAAATTCCATCGC
This sequence comes from Psychroflexus sp., assembly GCA_030457805.1. Classification (GTDB taxonomy): domain Bacteria; phylum Bacteroidota; class Bacteroidia; order Flavobacteriales; family Flavobacteriaceae; genus Psychroflexus. The sequence goes on along the minus strand of JAKDUG010000154.1, from coordinate 4,153 downwards.
GCACTTTTTTGATGGTATTGTTCTCTATTTTAATATTTTTAGAATACCAAAGATGAATTCCATTGCCTGAATTATGCTCATTGACAGCATCACCGAGAATTCTATTATTCCTGATGGTTCCATGGTGGGATTTTTCGAGATAGATACCGAAAAATATTTTGCGAAGTTCTAAATTTTGAATTAAAAAATGTTGTGCTCGACTCACGCGGATCGCCGCAAAATCACTGATATAGCTTGAGCCAACATTAATTAACTTTAAGCCGTCAATTGTAACGGAATCAGCAAAGACTTGAAAGATATCACCTTTATCTTCTCCATCAATTGTTGGCAAACCATCACCAATAATACTGACAGGTTTATCAACAATAATGGTGTTCTCTTTGTAAACACCCTTTTTGATAACAATTCTAGCACCTGGCTCAGCCTCAGCAATTGCCTCAGTTAAGCTTGAAAATTCACAAGTTTTGCAGACTTCAATTTCCTGAGCATAGCCTGAAAGACAAACCAACAGTGCAATGCTCAGAAAAGAAGTAATGTCAATATAAAGTTTTGAAAACATAGAGTCAAAGTAAGAGAGTAAAAATTTAATAAAAAACAGCTTATTTGCTAGCTTGCTGTTTCAGGAGTTCATCCCAGGTGTAAAGCTTACCGCCTTCACTTGTCAGCACATCTTCGGCTGCATCTTTTGTTTGAAAAGCAGTGATAAACTCTCCCATTGGACTCGGAATACCTTCACTAATTAAAAATGTCGCTTGCTCAGCTCTGATCAGTTCTTCTGGTTTTTGGTAGTGATTTGTAAAAAACATATCAACCTTCTCTTTTGCCATATCATTCTTGTAATTAATCATACATTCAACAGCATCAAATTTGTAGACTTTAGCTTTATCAGTGACAATTTCGGCAGCGTGAATTTTATCAACGATAGTCATTCTACAAAAATCACAGGCATCATTACCATAAGCAATCGGTTTTTTCTCCTTGCTACAACCGCTTAAAACAAGAATCATTAAGAGCGCGAAAATATTTTTCATGACTTATTTTTTTTAGTTTTTAGACCTACTAAATAGGCAACAAAAGTTAAAAACATTCCTATTGTTAATAAAATTCCACCTATGCCGGGATAAGAGATTGCTGTAAAGTTTAGAATATCTCTTGACCCTAAAAGGGGTGGCTTATAACTGAAAGGTGTGCCATCAGATTCTGTCACTTTAATAATTGCTTTGGGATCCAAATTTGATCCATAATCAGTCATCCAAGCATTAAAATCAAACATGCCCATAACTCCTAAGACAGTCATCAAAATAAGCCAGTATAAAAACCAATTGTATGATATCTTATTTAAGAAACCCAAAAGACCAATAACAATTCCTAAAATCGCCATTCCTCCGACAACAATTGGAAAAACACTAAATTCCCACATGTCATCTGGTTTTGGTAAAGTTTGCATTCCGATATAGTGGTTCAATCCATCTATATTCTGTAAATCAAATTCAGTAAAGCCCACAAGTCCATTTAAGTGAATAAACATGCCTAGGCCATCAGGATATTGTGGCGCTTCTAACTCGACTATCCATAAAGGATAGATAAATAAACTCAACAATAAAGCTGAACCAATGATCATGATTGTACTAGCCGATTTCATAATTCCTAAGTTTAGTAAAAAGGGCGAGCAATGTGAATCGACTCGCCCTTTTTTATTTAAAATTCAGTGATGTAGGTGTTAATCTTCACCTAAAGACCAGCTTAAATCAATGTCAGAATCTGCTGGAGAGACTCTTACATAACCTTGCATTTCTTGGTGAAGTGCAGAACAGAAGTCTGTACAATAGAATGGCCATACACCAATTTGATCTGGCTCCCAGACAGACGTTTTTGTTTGTCCTGGCATAATTAACAACTCAGAGTTGTTTTGACCAATCATTGCAAATCCGTGAGGCACATCAAAGTCTTGCTCTAAGTTAGTGACGTGGAAATAAACCTTATCCCCTACTTTGATACCTTCAATATTATCAGGAGCAAAGTGACTACGAATTGTCGAAATGTAAACATGTACGTTCTTACCATCTCTGACAACTTTAGTCTCACCTTCATTTTTAACAGCATAAGGGTGCTCATTCTCATCTAATCTATAGCTCTTTCTAGTATTTGGAGCAACTTTCTCAGCTTTGATTGCAGCTGCATAATGCGGCTCACCATGTGTTGAGAAGTCATAAATCAACTCCATTTTATCTCCACTGATATCATACAATTGTGCTGAATGCTCAAGCTCAGGGCCGACTGGTAAGTAACGGTCTTTTGTGATTTTGTTCATCACAAACATGTATTTACCATCTGGCTCACGTGAGTTTCCTCCAGGAATTGTCAAGTGACCAGGCGAGTAATAAGTTGGTTTTCTATCAACAATTTCCCATGTTCCTAATTCCCATTTAACAACTTCAGAAGTAATAAAGAATGTTGTGTAAGCAAACCCTTTGTCATCAAACTCTGTATGTAGCGGGCCTAAACCTGGATTCTCTACAACGCCTGCTAAAGTTTTATCAAAATTCAGGATTGGAATCCCATAAGCTTCACCGTCAAAGTCTTCATTTTCAATAGCTTCTAACATTTTTGGGAATGAGTGAATTGTCAAGTTTGCTGATAATTTACCATTACCCACAATGTATTGACCATCAGGTGAAACATCACAACCGTGTGGTGATTTCGGCGTTGGTAAGAAGTAAACTGCACCTGGCACATCCATTGGATTAACCATACGCACTTCTTCCTTCATCTCTGATTTACCTGTATGCGTATTGTGATCGTAAGTGTTATGTGCATACTTTGCTGGCTTCATTTCACCACCGCCATTAGCGACATATTCTTCAATTTTTTCCCAGTTGACAGCAGCGATAAAGTCTTTATCGTTTTGTGAAGCATTCACTTCTAAAAGTGAGTTTGCTTCCTCTGTGTTATAGGTTGTAAAGAAGAACCAACCATGGGATTGACCACGACCAGGGTGTGATAAGTCATAGTTGAAACCTGGCATCATTAACTGAAAATTAATATCCATTCCACCGGTTTCTTGATCAACTTTAATAAATGATAAGGCTCCTTTAAATTTTCCTTTGTATTCCTTAATACTGATATCTTCTTGTGGTACTGGAACAGAAAAACGTGTTCCTGCAACTACATATTCAGTGTTTTCAGTTACAAAAGAAGAACTGTGATTACCTGCACTGTTTGGCACTTCAATAATCTCAACAGTTTCAAAAGTTTCTAAATCAATACGCGCAATTCGCGGTGTATTGTTTTCATTGATAAAAACCCAGCGTCCATCAGTAACACCATCTGTTTGAGAAATATCAGGGTGGTGTGCATCTCCCCAAGGGATAGATCCGTGAGAAGTATTTAGCATAGGTTGCGTTTCCTCTGAATACCCATAGCCCGAAGTTGGAAACTGACTAAAAACTGGTATTTCTTTAAACATTCTACCTGATGGCAAACCGTAAACTAATAAGTTACCGTTATAGCCACCAGATATAAATGCATAATATTCATCATGTTCGCCAGGGGCGACATACACTTGCTCAGCATGGCTCTTATTTAAAGCGCCATTGCTTTTGCCATTTTTCTCTGATTTACCACAACCAATTGCAAAGACAATTGACAGTAAACCGATTCCTAAGTTTTTTAAGTTCATACTGTGTTAGGATTAAATTAAATAATTATAAAGTTCGGAAGTACTCTAAAACAGATCTTGCCTCTTCCTCAGTAAGACCTTGATTTGCCATTGGTGATCCATTAAACTCCATTAATAAATCTTTTGCCAATGGATCCTTACGGACCATTTCTTCTGGATTTAGAATCATATTCATCACCCATTCTGGCGCGCGTCTTTCCAAAATACCTGTTGGAGCAGGGCCTATAAATTTTTTATCAATTTTATGGCAAGCTGTACACATTTTGTCATACACAGCTTTTCCGTTGGCAGCCATATCATCGTTAATTGACTCAGGAAGATCTAAATTTTTGATCGGACCTACACCTTTATTGTCAAGCGCTACTCTCTCAGATGCTTTGACTTCTTTTTTGTCAGCCTTTTTACTTTCTTTTTTAGTTGTTTTTTTCAAACTCACCTTGTTGTCTTTTTTAGACTCTTTTTGCGGCTCTCCAC
>JAKDUG010000153.1 GCA_030457805.1 Psychroflexus sp. | reverse complement strand
ATTATTGTTAAGTCTTAAATGGCGTTAATTTTAAATAAAGCCATTAAAAAAAGCCATTTCTAATGAAATGACTTTTTATTGTTTTGACAAATGTATTTTATTTCTAGAAGCGGTAGGGATCTTCCTCATCACTTTCAATTCCTAAAGCTTCATGGATATAATCAAATGTAGAAAGCAGTTTAGGCTTGCCGTCAACTAATGCTACATCGTGTTCAAAATGTGCACTTGGCTTCAAATCAGATGTCAAGATTGTCCATCCATCTGGCAATTGTTTGATGTCTTTTGTTCCTAAATTTACCATAGGTTCGATGGCAACAGTCATGCCCTCAATAAATTTTTTGCCGCGTCCACGTTTACCGTAATTTGGCATTTCTGGATCCTCATGCATCGTTTGTCCAATACCGTGTCCGACGAGTTCACGGACTACGCCATAACCGTGTTTTTCAGCGTATTTTTGAATTGCAAAACCCACATCACCAACTCGATTTCCAGCTTTAAATTGATCAATGCCTTTGTATAAAGAAGCTTTAGTAACTTCTAGAAGTTTGTCTACTTCGGGAGAGACTTCACCCACTTTAAATGTATAAGCGTGATCTCCGTAATAATTATTTTTAAGCGCTCCACAATCGATTGAGATGATTTCGCCTTCTTCAAGTGGTTTTTGGTTTGGAATCCCGTGAACGACCTGGGCATTCGGACTCATGCACAATGAGTTTGGAAAATCATAGAGTCCTAAAAACCCTGGAACTGCACCGTGGTCTCTGATAAACTCTTCGGCCAAACGATCTAAAGCTATCGTTGAAACGCCTGGTTTAAGTTCTTTTGCTAACATTCCAAGTGTTTTGGAAACGATAAGTGCGCTTTCACGCATTAATTCTATTTCTTCTGGAGTCTTTGTAATAATCATGTCCTATTTTTTAAATAATGAACTCAAAAATCCTTTTTTTGACTTTTCCTGAGCTCTGTTCTTTAGTTGTTCATCTTCCCCAATGAGTTCTCTGTATACATTTCCCCAGCCATAGAATCCACCGATATTTCTATCGTCAATGAAAATATCGGCATTTATTTTCCGACTGATTTCATTTGAATATTCTTCTTCAGGATAACTCTTATTGACTGCATAAAACTCTATGCCATGCTCTGCACAAAACTGGACGGCTTCTTCTAGACTTCTTCCACATCTGTATGTCCATAAAATAAGAATATGCCCTTCTTCTTGTAATTTTTTTAATGTTTCAAATGCAAACAGCATGGGTTTGCCAATTTTGGGATACCTATTTTCAACAACAGTGCCATCAAAATCAATGGCGAGAATTGGTTTTTTTGGAGAAATCATAGCAATATATTTTTTTTTAAAAATCGTAACTGTGTTTATATGGTTGATCAGACATGATTTTGTACATGTCTTCTTCTAGGCTTTCAACAGGATACTCAACAAAGCGGTTCATTTCTTTACCGTTTTTATAAACGATGATTGTCGGAACGTTAAAGACATTCAATTCTTTACGTTCCTCTTTTGAAAGGTTAGGAATTTGCTTTCGCTGAGTTACACCAACCAATTTGAGCTTGTCGTGAGAGATGTCAGCTTGATCAAAAATTTTGATTAAATGTGGTAATTCTCGACGGCTATCTGGGCACCAAGTCCCGAGATAAATGCTAAAAGTCATGTCGTCCAAATCTTCAAGTGCTGCGATTTCCTTGACGAGTTTTGGCTTGGGTGTGTATCTCTGATAATTGTTTTCATACCAGCCTTTGTTGCGTGTATCTTTTAATTCATCAAGAGTGAATTCACCTAAAATAAGTTCATAGCGCTGATCTGTGTCAACTTTTTTCTCGGGTGTGTTTGTGAATGGCATGACCGCTAAAGCGATAAATGTGATTAAAATACTGATACTTTTCATGAGATAAGAGATTTTTGAGTCATTAATTTAGGTTTTTCAATTCCCATTAAGTCGAGAATTGTTGGCGCAATATCGCCTAAAATACCATCTTTTATTTGTTTAACATCTTGGTCAACTAAAATAAGTGGGACAGGATTTGTTGTGTGTGCAGTATTGACTGAGCCGTCATCATTTAGCATTTTTTCGCTGTTTCCGTGATCAGCAATGATAATCATACTATAGTTTTCAGCTTCTGCAGCTTCAACTAAAGAACCAACACAATCATCAACTGTTTCACATGCTTTGACCGCAGCATCAAAATCACCTGTATGTCCGACCATGTCAGGATTTGCAAAATTGACACACATAAAATCTGCAGTTTGATCTTTTATTTCAGGAATGAGCTTGTCTCTAAGTTTATAAGCACTCATCTCTGGTTGTAAATCATAAGTTGCGACTTTAGGCGAATTGACTAAAATTCGTTTTTCATCTCTAAATGGTTTTTCACGACCGCCAGAAAAGAAGAAAGTGACATGTGGATATTTTTCAGTTTCAGCAGCTCTAATTTGAGATTTGCCAGTGTACTCTAAAACTTCACCTAAAGTTGCTTTGATATTTTCTTTTCTGTAAATGATATTGATATTTTTAAAACGATCATCGTATTGTGTCATTGTCACGAAATATAAAGGAAGAGATTTCATTTCAAATTCAGGAAAATCTTCTTGAGATAAAGCTTGCGTTAATTGTCTACCACGATCAGTTCTGAAATTAAAGAAAATAACAACATCATCTTTTTCTATCTGACCATTTTTTTGATCGTCTAAATCAATTTTGATAGGTTTGATGAATTCATCACTCACATCATTTTCATAGCTTTTTTCAATTGCTTCAATAGGATTTTTAGTGTGAACATTTGCTTTTCCTTGCGTTAAAAGGTGATATGCATTTGCAACACGTTCCCATCTTTTATCTCTATCCATTGCATAATAACGACCAATAATGCTTGATAATTGTGCGTTGTATTTTTGAGAAAAATCAAGCACATTACTGATGAAATTTTTTCCGGAATGTGGGTCAACATCACGGCCATCAGTAAAAGCGTGAATGTACTTTTCATCAATACCATAGTCATCAGCTGCTTTGACTAAACCTTCTAAATGATTGATGTGCGAATGAACGCCACCGTCACTGACAAGACCTATGAAGTGAACGGCTTTATTGTTTTCTTTGGCATAATTAAAGGTTTGCTCTAAGACAGGCTCGTTTTTTAAGGTGTCTTTTTCGACAGCCATATTGATTTTTACCAAATCTTGATAAACAATACGACCAGCGCCCAAGTTCATGTGACCAACTTCAGAGTTACCCATTTGTCCCTCTGGAAGTCCGACGTTCAAACCATCGGTTCTTAAAGTTGAATGTGGATATTTCTTATATAATTTATCAATGTTTGGTGTGTTTGCAGCATCAACGGCAGAGCCTTTTCCTGTTGGCGAAATACCCCAGCCATCAAGAATTGTTAAGATTACTTTTTTGTTCATCTCTTTTTTTTGCTAAAATATGAATTATTCAAGAAAACTATCTTTAAGACGTGTTAACTTCGAGTGACAATAATCAATTTAAGAGATTTTTGTTCCATTTTTGACTGATCGTTCAGGTTGAATTATGATAACTTCTTCATGTTCTTCAAGTCCGCCTAAAAGTAAACATTCACTCATCATATTTGCAATTTGTTTAGGAGGGAAATTAATGACTGCAACCACTTGCTTTCCTATTAAATCTTCAAGGTTGTATATTTTAGTGATTTGAGCTGAAGTTTTTTTGATACCAATTTTTCCAAAATCAATTGTCATTTTATAAGCTGGTTTTTTAGCTTCTTTAAATAACTCTGCGGTTAGTATTGTACCAACTCGCATTTCTATCTTGGCAAAATCTTTAAAATCGATGAAGTTATTATCAGACATTAAGCTTTTAATTTTGGATTGATATCATTGATATGGTCTTTAAAATATTTTCTGATAAAGTCATCTGACATTAAATCTTTGCCTTCAAATTTGAGTTTAGCCCAACGTGATATGAATTTTTCAGAATTTTGAAGTTCTAAGAAGCTTTGAGAAATAGGTTTATATGAATAATGCCAAGGCTCATAATTAAAGCCTTTTCGATGATAATTTTGTGTGTAAACCAAATAAAATCCAAAGCGATTTGCATTGGCTTCCATCCATTCTTTTAAAGTACAATAGTTTCCTATACCGTGATAGTTATCAGGATTCAGCAAGCTTCCTTTTGGCTGTGGTTGGTTGGCGTCAATGATGTCCATGTCAGTTCCCCAATGATGGCGTGAGGTGCCAGGAATAGTAGAGTAGGTAATGATTTTATTGAAATTGTCTTCAGTATTTAAACCTTCTTTTTTGTTATTTCTAAACTTTCGTTCAAAGATCGCTTTCTGTCTTTCAAAAGAACGAAATCCTGAAACAATTTGTATGTTAATTTGATCTTTTAAAGCCGCATTTTTCATTTTTAAAAAAGCTAAATAAGTTTGCTTTTCTAATGTTTTTGTTGAGGTCAAATGAGAAAAACTTAGGCCTGCTAATTGCTTAAATTTCAGATCAAAATCATCTTTATTAAAGCTGACCAAACTCGGCGCAATAGCACAAGCAGCGGCAGCTTTTAGATTCAAACGTATGAATTCATTTCTTTTCATTTTCTGATATATTTCATCACAACATGTAAACCAACATTTTCAATATTGAAAACATCTGAAGCTTTCACAAAGCCATTTTTCTCGTAAAATGTAGAGGCGGAAACTCTTGCATTACACCAAATCAAGTCATTGGATTTTGTTGATTTAATTGCCTCACAAAGCAGTTTTTGACCGATGCCTTTTTTTTGATTGTCTGGCTCTACAGCCATTCCTCTCAGCTGAATTTGGTTTTGAGTTTTAAAAAGATGATGTCTATTTTTAAATAAACTGATGATGCCGACAAGTTTATCTTCAAAAAAAGCACCCAAATGTTGAGTGCTTTCTATATCGTCGTTTTCAAAATAACAGCTCTCAATTGGCTTACCAGGTCTTAAAACTTTTTGTCTGAGTTGTAAGATTTCTTGAGAAGCTAATAATTTGAACTTCATTATTTTAATATATCGTCAACAATGCCATAATCTAAAGATTCTTGAGCATCCATCCAATAATCACGTTTAAAGTCGTTCATGACTTTTTCAAAATCTTGGCCACAATTATCAGCGAGAATTTGAGCACTTAATTCTTT
>JAKDUG010000015.1 GCA_030457805.1 Psychroflexus sp. | reverse complement strand
ACAACTTCTTTTCTTTTAAACAATGAACTTTTTTGAGAAAAATTATGAAAAATATTTAACTCAAAGATAATCAACACTTTAAAATATAAAATAACTGAGCAACCACAGGATTGGAACTGACTCCACGACAAAATATGTGTAATAAAGACTTCTTTTCTCTGTGGAAAGGAATAATAACACACTGGCAACTCCACTCATGAATAGAAAAGAGAAGCGTCTAAAGTCTGGATGAAAGAGATGAAACAACACAAAACTCACTGCGATAAAAAGGAAACCAATAAACTTCGCCCCTCTCACCCCTATCAATTGCGGGATCGTATGAAGGTGTGATGCATCTTTCCTCAGATCTCTTATCTCAAATGGAATGATAAGAATAAGGACCCACAGAAGACGTATCACAAAATAGGCGCTCAATTGAAGATCTATCACAAAGGGGGCTTCGGACTCAACAACAGGAAGCACAACTGTACAGACCGCCCAAACGATGGCAATAATGAAAATTTTGAGACCTCCTAAATCTCTTAAGTTATGAAAGCCTGGTAAAACAGGTAAGGTATAAAGGAGCGTAAAAAACACCAACCCAAAACCAACGAGTAATGAAGTGAGACTTAAAAAGAAAAGACTATATATAAGATATAGAAAGACCAGAAATGAATACACCTGAATCACTCTTAAACGAGATGTCAATTCTATATGCTTAAATCCTGCGATGCTAGCATACTTCACAAAGTTATATGCTGTGACACTTGACGCAAAAACAAAAAAGACAACATCATAATCTATGGCAAAGCCTAAATCCAAATAGGTCAACACCACAAAACTCACAATAGCAAGAGCGACATGCGTACTGCTATTGATATAAAAGTCGAAGATTTTCTTGATTTGATTCACGCTGCAAATTTAAAACATATTATTAACGAATTATGACTTGTATTTAACCAATCTTTTCTTTTTAAAAATGTATTTTTGTTGGCAAATTTTTAAACCGCTTTCAATGAATACAGAATCGTTTGCACTAAGGCATATAGGACCTAGGCCTGAGGACATTTCAGAAATGTGTAAGGTCATCGGTGTTGAATCTCTTGACCAATTGATTTACGAAACAATTCCTGACGATATTAATCTTGAAAACAAACTTGATTTACCGCCTGCATTAAGTGAATATGAATTTGCAAATCACATCAATGCATTGTCGCAAAAAAATCAGGTCTTCAGATCTTTTATCGGCATGGGTTATCACGAGTCCGTCCTACCAGCTGTCATTCAGCGTAACATTTTAGAGAATCCAGGTTGGTATACTGCTTACACGCCTTACCAAGCTGAGATTGCCCAAGGTCGTCTTGAAGCCTTGCTCAATTTCCAAACCGTGGTTTCTGACCTGACAGGAATGGAGATTGCCAATGCTTCTTTGCTAGATGAATCAACGGCTGCCAGCGAAGCCATGGCTTTGTTACATGCTGTTAGAGATCGTCAACAAAAGAAAGACAATGTCATCAAGTTTTTTGTCGATGAAAATGTATTGCCGCAAACTTTGGCACTTCTCGAAACGCGTTCTGAACCTCTAAAAATCACTTTGGTCGTTGGAGATCCTGATGATTTTGATTTCTCAAATGATTTCTTTGGTGCGCTTTTACAATATCCAGGTAAATATGGACAAATTAGAAATTTCGAAGCTTTTACCAAAACAGCTATTGAAAAAAACATTAAAGTTGCTGTTGCTGCTGACATTCTCAGCCTTGTCAAACTTGAAGCCCCAGGCGATTGGGGTGTCGATGTTGTTGTCGGAACAACACAACGCTTAGGAATTCCACTTGGGTATGGCGGACCTCATGCTGCTTATTTTGCCACTAAAGAAGAATACAAACGCAGTCTTCCTGGTCGTATCATTGGTGTCACTAAAGATATGGATGACCAGCGCAGTTTACGTATGGCGCTACAAACGCGTGAACAGCACATTAAAAGAGATAGAGCAACTTCAAATATTTGTACAGCACAAGTTCTCTTGGCAGTGATGGCAGGAATGTATGCCGTTTATCACGGACCAAAAGGATTGAAATTTATTGCTGATAAAATCCATAAAAACACGGTTAAGCTTGCCGATACCTTAGAAGGCTTAAACTTTCAGCAGAAAAATGATTTGTACTTTGATACAATTCACATCAAGGCCAATGCTGAAAAGATAAAAACACTTGCAGAAGAACGCAGAATCAACTTCAATTATCCAGACGCCAATTCTGTCACCATCTCTTTAAACGAAACAACTTCGGATGAAGATTTAGAAATGATCGTTGAAATTTTTGCTGATGCACAAGACAAAACACCAAATGAAGTTTCTACACTTGACAAGGATTTGATTGCAGACCACAAGCTCGGCCGTCAAACTGAGTTTATGACGCATGAAGTCTTCAACTCTTTCCATTCTGAAACAGCTTTGATGCGTTACATGAAAAAGCTTGAACGCAAAGACTTGGCTTTAAATCATTCGATGATTTCCTTAGGATCTTGTACGATGAAACTCAATGCTGCGTCTGAAATGCTGCCACTTTCAAATCCACAATGGGGGAATATTCACCCTTTTGTACCACAGGAGCAAGCCAAAGGCTACAGAGAAATGCTTCAAAATTTAGAAGAGCATTTATCTGAAATCACTGGTTTTGCAGCAACTTCACTTCAGCCTAATTCAGGTGCACAAGGTGAGTATGCTGGTTTAATGGTTATTCGCGCTTACCACCAATCTAATAATGAAGGACACAGAGACATTTGTTTAGTCCCTTCATCTGCTCACGGGACAAACCCAGCGAGTGCAGTCATGGCAGGTATGAAAGTTGTAGTGGTCAAAGCAAACGAAAACGGAAATATTGATCTTGATGATTTAAAACTGAAAGCTGAAAAGCATCACGCAAATTTAGCGGCATTAATGGTTACTTACCCGTCAACACATGGCGTTTTTGAATCTGCGATTAGAGAAATTACAAAAATCACGCATGACAATGGCGGCCAAGTTTATATGGATGGTGCCAATATGAATGCACAAGTTGGCCTGACAAGTCCTGGCCGAATTGGTGCTGATGTCTGTCACCTAAACTTACATAAAACATTTGCCATTCCTCACGGAGGTGGTGGTCCGGGCGTAGGACCTATTTGTGTAGCTGAGCAACTTGTTCCGTTTTTACCAACCAACCCTTTGATTGAAGTTGGTGGAGAGAAAGGTATTTCAGCTATATCTGGCGCCCCTTTCGGATCCGCTTTAGTTTGCTTAATTTCTTATGGCTATATCAGAATGCTTGGAGAAGTCGGTTTAACGGCTTCGACTAAAACGGCTATTTTAAATACAAACTATGTCAAAGCAAAACTTTCAAAACATTACAAAACCTTGTATTCTGGAGAAAGAGGTCGGGCAGCTCATGAAATGATTATCGATTGTCGTCACTTCTCTAAAAACTACGGTATTGAAGTAAAAGACGTGGCCAAACGATTGATTGATTATGGCTTTCACGCCCCTACGGTTTCATTCCCAGTTGCTGGTACCTTAATGATAGAGCCAACTGAAAGTGAAAACAAAGAGGAACTGGATCGCTTTTGTGATGCCATGATTTCAATCCGTCAAGAAGTTGAAAACTGTACAAAAGAAGATGAGCAGAATTTACTAACGAATGCACCACATACATTGAGTATGCTAACTGTAGAAGATTGGAAATTCCCTTACTCTAGAAAAGAAGCAGCTTTCCCACTTGATTATTTAAACGACAATAAATTCTGGCCTTCGACACGACGTGTAGATGAAGCCTATGGAGATAGAAATCTAATGTGCTCTTGTGCACCAATAGAAGATTATATTTAATAAATTGTATTCTCCTTACGAATACAAATGGCAGTGAAGCACATTCACTGCCATTTTTTTATGACACACATCATTATTTAACTAACTATTCCAAAATTTTTAGTTATTTTATTGATCAATCCATTTATTTAGCTGAATTTTGAAAAAGACTTTGAAAAATAGAACTATGCAAAACGTAAAAATAACTGGTGTAGGAAGTTATATCCCCTCTACAGTTATCAAAAACGACGATTTCCTTGACAATAAATTCTTCACGCCAAGTGAAGCCAAATATGAATCAGTTCAGTCTGAGATCATTAAAAAATTTAAAGACATTACGGGAATTGAAGAGAGACGTTATGTTGACAAATCAAAGAATACTTCTGATATCGCTGCCATTGCTGCACAAAAAGCAATAGAGCATGCAAAGATCGACCCTGAAACACTTGATTATGTCATTGTAGCACATAATTATGGAGATATCCAAGACGGCACACAGCAATCAGATATGGTGCCGAATATTGCTGCGCGTGTCAAATCAATTCTGAAGATAAAAAACCCGAGTTGTGTCGCTTATGATCTTATCTTTGGCTGCCCAGGTTGGATAGAAGGTTGCATTCACTCAAAGTCTTTTATCGATAGTGGAATTGCAAAACGCACACTTGTCATCGGTGCAGAAACTTTATCTCGTGTTGTCGATCCGCATGATCGCGATTCAATGATTTATGCAGATGGTGCTGGCGCGACGATTCTTGAAGGTTCAAAAGACACAGCGGATACCAGTGGTATATTGACACATAAAACAGCAAGCTTCACTTATAAAGAGTCAAAGTACATCTTTTTTAATAAATCATATTCACCAGAAAGATATGATGATCGGGGCTATATTAAAATGCACGGGAGAAGAATTTACAACTTCGCCTTGACAGAAGTTCCAAAAGCCATGAAGGCTTGCTTCGATGAAAGCAAAGAAGATATTTCGAATCTCAAACGCATCTTTATCCATCAAGCAAATGAAAAGATGGACGAAGCCATTGTCAGAGACTTCTTTAAACTTTATGGTAAAGAAGTGCCTGAAGATGTAATGCCAATGAGTATTAACAAACTCGGCAATTCAAGTGTTGCAACAATTCCGACACTCTTTAATCTATATATGAATGGTGACTATGGCGAGCCGCTCAAAAAAGGTGATATCGTTATGTTTGCAAGTATTGGCGCTGGAATGAATATCAACGCAATTACTTACCGCACGTAGAATGTATACAAAGCATTATCCTGACAAACGCTTTCAGCTCACGCTCGATTTTTTAAAAAAACATGCCACACCGCCACAAGACATTCTTGATTTAGGCGTCAAAAATCCTTTTGCTGAAATAATGCAAAATGAAGGCTATCGCGTGACAAATACAAGTGGTCAGGATTTAGATAAAAACCGTGAGGAAATCATCTCTTCATCTGCTGAAATCACTACAGCTTTTGAAATATGTGAACATCTTTTGTCTCCCTATGAAGTTTTAAAAGCAATTCCGTCGGATACACTTTTTGCAAGTATTCCTCTAAAATTATGGTTTGCTAAAGCCTACCGAAGTCAAACAGATCCGAGAGATCGCCATTTTCATGAATTTGAAGATTGGCAATTTGATTGGCTTTTAGAAAAAGCTGGCTGGGACATTAAAGATGCCATCCAATTTACAAACCCAGTCAACAAAATTGGATTTCGCCCACTCCTCCGCCGCATCACGCCACGTTATTATTTAGTGTATTGTAAACGCAGGACAAAGTGAAGATTTTAATTATCATACCAGCGCACAACGAGGCTGATAGTATTGATAAAACATTGGATTCTTTGTTATCTCAAAGCTATCTGGCCACAGAGATTATTGTTGTCGATGATAATTCAACCGACGATACAAACAGAATTGTCAAAAGATATACATCTCAAAACCCATCAGTCAAATTAGTTTACAAAAGTTCATCAGATACACATCAACCCGGCAGTAAAATCATTCGGGCATTTCAGTTCGGCTATAATCAAAAAACAACAGCATACGATATTGTTTGTAAATTTGATGCTGATCTTATTTTCCCATCGCATTATTTAGCAGAAATGGTTCATGCCTATGAAAAGAATCTAAAACTAGGCATGTTCGGTGGTTTTTGTCAAGTTCAAGTCGGTAAAAAATGGCAACGCGAAGGCTTGACCAATAAAGACCATATTCGCGGCGCTTTAAAATCTTATACCGCAGCCTGTTTTGAAAAAATAAACGGCCTCATTCCTGAAATGGGTTGGGACACCATAGATGAGCTTCTTTGTTTGTATCACGGCTTCCAGATTCAAACGGCTGACAACTTATTTGTCAAACACCTGAAACCAACTGGTGCGCGCTATAAAAAAGCACTGCCTAAAAAATTTGGTATTTCGTTGCATCAAATGCGTTATGATTTTGGCTTGGCTTTCATCACTTGTTTCAAGATGGGAATCAAGAAAAAAGAAAGGCTTTTCTTCTTCAAAGCCATGACCTCTTACCTTGGGGCAAAGCCAAAAAAATTCCCTTATTTAGTCAATGCTAAACAAGGGAAATTTATTCGTCAACTCCGTTGGAGAGGAGTTAAAGCAAAGCTATTCTAAAACTTCTGTAATCACATCTCCGTTTGCACCGTTAGGCATTGCCGTTCCTAATAATGCTGAAATCGTGGGTGCAATATCTGTAATAAAGGCTTTTCTATAACTTTTACCGTGCTTTATACCTGCGCCATATATTAAGAAAGGAGCTTGTGTATCGTAATTTAAGCTACTCCCATGTGTCGAGCCGCGACGTGGATATGAAATGACTGATGGTTCTAAAGCATAAATTACATCACCACTGCGCTTTTGGTTAAATCCTCTTTTTACCAATTCACCTGCAGCAAAACTCATGTCATTATTCTCTAAATTTTGACGCGTAAAAACCTTATCTATTTGATCGTATTGAATCAAGAAATGCTTCATCTCTTCTTGTACTTCTACAAAATCAGCATAAGTTTCAAACTGATCGTAATCTAAGAAAAATTGGTTGTTACTCACATTTTTTATGATAGATGCATCGTAGTCTAATTTGTCCTCTATAAAAGATTCAACTTCTTTTCGCATTTCTTTTCTATCAAAATACCCTGCTGGGATGTTCTTATCTTTTAAGAACTGGGGCACATGAACGGCAGCGTGATCTGAAGTGAGGAAAATAGTATAATTCCCTTCTCCAACTTGATCATCTAAATACTGAAGAAGATCTGCAATTTCTAAATCTAAACGCACATAAGTATCTTGAATTTCTTTAGAGTTGACACCAAAATTATGACCGACGTAATCTGTACTTGAAAAACTCAATGTCAAAACATCGGTGAAATCCCCCTGACCTAATTCTTCATTTGTCACAGCAGCTTTAGCAAAGTCTAAAAGCAAGCTGTTCCCATAAGGTGTTGATTTAAGAATATTATAGCCACCATTTTCTTCGCTTAGCTTTTTTAAATCATATGGGAAAGTAGCTGTTTTCTGACCGTCAAAGCCTTGCTCGTAATCATTTTTATCACTTCCACTTTCGCTATAGGTTTCAATTGGATTAAGCGTATTCCATTCTTTTAAGTAAGATTCCGCAACTTTAGACTTATTAAACTTCTTAACCCATTTTGGTAATTTATCCATATAGAAATCACTTGAGATAAATCGGCCTTCATCTCCATGAAACCAATAAGCAGCGTTTGCGGTGTGCCCAGCGGGCATGATAGCACCGCGGTCTTTAATAGAAACACCAATTGTTTTCCCTCTAAACTGTGTATGCAACCTGTTTTGATCCGCAAAAGTCGTTGTCAATAAGCGATGTGGTGACATCTTCCCAGCCCTGTCTTTCGTCCCGACGGGCTCAGCAGAATCATCTCCAGCACAATACACATAGGTATCCGTTGATTTATCATACCAATTGTTTCCAATAATACCATGTGTCATTGGACTTGTTCCTGTAAAAACAGAACTATGCCCTGGTGCTGTATAAGTGGGCACATAATTAAAATGGAAATTTTTCATTTCAAAGCCTGCAGATTTTAAACGTTTAAAACCATCTTCTGAATAGTGTTTCTCAAATTTATTGAGGTAATCAAAACGCATTTGATCAACGACCACACCGACAACCAATTTAGGTTTCTTGTTTTGGGCGTTAAGGTTTAAACCTAGCACGCAAAGCATGCTCACAAGTAAGAATTTCTTCATTGTACTTTTTTGTGTAAAGTTAAGAATATCTTTAAAAATAAAGATAAAGAGCAAGTTAAATTGATAGCTCAAAATTTTATTCTATTTTTAGCCATCAATTGACGATTTCAAACAAATGAATTATATAGAGAGTGTAGGTCAGTACTTTATGATGCTTGGAGATTTGTTTAAAAAGATGACAAAAGGCTCTGTACTCAGACGATTAATTATTCAGGAACTGAATGACTTAATGACAAAATCCCTGGGGATTGTTGTGTTTATTTCATTCTTTATCGGTGCTGTTGTTTCTATACAAATGGCACTTAACTTATCTAACCCAATTATTCCAAAATCACTCATTGGTTATGCCGCCAGGCAGTCGATCATTTTGGAATTTGCACCGACATTTATCGCGATTATTATGGCGGGTAAAGTGGGCTCGTTTATCACCTCCAGTATTGGGACAATGCGCGTGACAGAACAAATTGATGCGCTCGAAGTCATGGGAATAAATTCACTCAATTATCTAGTTTTCCCGAAAATTATCGCCATGCTTTTCTTTCCATTCTTGATAGCAATATCAATGTTTGTGGGCATTGTGGGAGCCTATTTAGCAGCAGTATTCGGTGGTTTTTTGAGTTCTGAAAATTTCTTATTAGGAATGCAGCAAGATTTCATCCCTTTCCAGGTTGCTTATGCTTTTATTAAAACCATAGTATTTGCATTCATTCTTGCGACGGTCCCTTCTTTTCATGGCTATTATATGAAAGGTGGCGCCCTTGAAGTTGGCCGCGCAAGTACAACTTCCTTTGTGTGGACAAGTGTGATTATTATTGTTTCAAATTATGTTATTACGCAACTTTTATTAAGCTAGTTTATTATGGTTAAAGTCGAAAACTTACACAAATCATTTGATGATACAGCCGTTTTAAAAGGAATTACAACCTCTTTTGAACCTGGCAAGACAAGCTTAATTATCGGACAATCAGGTTCTGGTAAAACAGTCTTTCTAAAATGTCTTCTCGGTTTATTCGAACCCACAGAAGGTGATATTTATTTTGATGATAAAACCTACAATGACTTCACCAAAGACGAAAAATCCAAACTCCGTAAAAATATGGGGATGGTTTTTCAAGGCGGTGCATTGTTTGACTCAATGACTGTCTTTGAAAACGTGATGTTTCCGCTACGCATGTTTACAAAAATGACTGCCAGTGAAATGAAAAATCGTGTCAGTAATGTTTTAGATCGTGTCAATCTGCATGATGCAGACGATAAATATCCTTCAGAAATAAGCGGTGGAATGCAAAAAAGAGTTTCCATTGCACGCGCAATTGTCAATAAACCAAAATTTCTATTTTGTGATGAACCTAACTCAGGACTTGATCCCAACACAGCAACTGTGATTGATCAACTGATCCAAGAAATCACAAGAGAAAACAATATCACAACCGTTATCAACACGCATGACATGAACTCTGTTTTTGAGATTGGCGAAAAAATTGTTTACCTCCAAGATGGACTTATTGCTTGGGAAGGCAATAAAGACATCATCCATGATACGGATAATGAAGATCTCACAAACTTCGTTTACTCATCAAACCTTTTCAAAAAAGTACGTGTCGCCCAACAGAAGGGCTATTAACTAAAGAACTAAAAGATCAACTTTTAAGTTTTTTGTATCTAACTTGTAGCTCAGCCAACGCTGTATTTTTGATTGTAAACTATTTCTCTCTTCCTCTCCTGTTCCACTTTTAAGTTCGATTTGAAAACGCGGAATGGTATCTGTCTTGTTAAAATTAGAGGTTAATACCTCCGAGAAAGAAACGCGTTCCACAGCTTCATAATTCAGTTTAATCTCCTGTGCGATCTGATTAAAAGGCACATCAATTTTTTTGATATAAACCTTTTGAAGTTCTGACTCTAAGGCAGAAATCCTAGATTCCTTGCGAATAAGTTCTATCGAATCACGGCGTTTTAACTCAACAATATAGCGAAACTCATTGAATTTATCAGAATTTTCATTTTGAAGTATTTTCAGTTCTACTTGATCAAAATTTTCATAAGTAGTCAGTTTTTGTCTCCAAATATTGATCACTTCTTCTGGGATTTCCTTTCCTAAAAAGGCAACCTCAATTGTCGGATTCACACCGTTGTTGTACTCAACATGAGTCGAATTTGTTTGAAGGAAAAAACCATTATTTCCTGTGGCCATTAATTCTTCCTTGACAAAAAGGCGGGCATTTTGTTCAAAATATGACTCTTGAAGCAGTTTATAAAAAAGGTAAATACTTGGGATAATCGCAATAATAGCAATAAAATAAGTAGTCCGAGCAATAAATTTACGCCGCTTGGAATTGGCGTACTTTACAAGTGGAAACTTTAAAACTTTAGAGACCACAAAAGTTGATAAGGCTATAAAAACTGTATTAATTGTAAACAAATACATCGCTCCTCCAAATATACTTAAATCCCAAACCGCTAGGCCGTAACCCGCAGTACACAATGGCGGCATCAAGGCTGTCGCAATAGCAACACCAAAAATAACACTTGCAATTGTTCCTTTTTTAGTCTTGGCAATAATCAAGGCCAAACCGCCAAATATGGCGACGATGACATCGAGAATTGTCGGTGCTGTCCGCGCTTCAAGTTCTGGTGTGAGTTCAGTTAATGGCGATAATTTAAAATATAAAAAAGCTGTGATAACACTGAGCCCAACCATAACACCCAAATTAATGAGCGATCGGCGCGTGGTGTCAATATCGTTAATAGCCACTGAGAAGCCGAGCCCAACAATTGGCCCCATCAAAGGAGAAATTAACATGGCACCAATGACAACGGCTGTACTACTGACGTTCAGCCCAATCGAAGCCACGATGATAGAAAAAACCAGAATCCACGCGTTGTGTCCACGAAAAGGAATGTCTTTGATAATGGCTTCCATCGTCGAGTCACGATCGGTTTCATCTCGAATATCTAATAAATGCGTGAGATAGTCTTTGATGCTCCCGTAGGTTTGTTTCGCATTTTCCTTGACATCCTTAGTCGACTTTTTCTCGTCAGCTTTATCTTGTTCAGCTTTCTCGTCTTTAGTTTTTTGATCAGCAGCATCCTGATGATCCTGAGATTTTTGTGAAGAAGATGCCTTATTTTGTGACGCCTTCTTTTTGTTTTCTTCGTCTTCCACGGTTTCTAACCTATTAGTTTACCAAATTTCTCAATGGCTTGTTCTCTGAGTTTTTTAATGTCTTGCTCATCCGACTTTGGTGCAATAACAAGCACCTTTTCATCTTCAACAATGATAAAATCATTTAAGCGCTGAACGACTACTATTTTATCTTTTTCAGTGCGAATGATATTATTGGCACTGTGGTTTAAAATCACTTCCGCATTGATGACAGCATTATTTTCAGAATCTTTTTCTAGTTTCTCATGTAAAGATCCCCAGGTCCCTAAATCATTCCAATCAAAATGAGCAGGAATACACTTCACTGAAGTTGAATTTTCTAAGATAGCGTAATCAATTGATATATTTTCTGCCTTCGGGTAAATTTCTGAAACGACTTCACGCTCCTCGGTTGTGTTTAAAGCAGCTTCTTCATGGTGAAAAAGTGTATACATCTTTGGCTGAAATTTCTGAAATTCACTTAGAATGTAGGCTGTAGACCATATAAAAATACCCGCATTCCACATAAAATTCCCTTGATTAATAAAGGCTTTCGCTTTGACATAATCTGGTTTTTCAGTAAACTTGACGACTTCTTTAACTGAGGATGTGTTGTCTTTTTCACATTCAATATAGCCGTAACCTGTATTGGGGAAACTCGGTTTGATGCCTAAAGTCAATAAAGCATTTTCCGTCGATGCAATTTCAAAAGCATGATTTAAGTTTGCGCCAAAACTGGCTTCATCCTCAATCCAATGATCACTAGGCGCCACAAGCATCACTGCATCTGTATTGAGCTTTTGAATTTTCAGGGCAGCTAATAAAATACAAGGTGCTGTATTTCGCATGGCTGGTTCCAAAAATAACTGATGTGGTTCTAGATTTGGTATTTGTTCTAAAACGAGATGTTCATAAATATCATTGGTTAAAATCAAGATTTGATTTTCAGGAATAAATTTTGCTAAACGATCATAAGTTTGCTGTAACAGAGTTTTCCCTGTGCCAAGCATATCGTGAAACTGCTTGGGATGAGATGTTTTACTTACAGGCCAAAATCTAGAGCCTACCCCACCTGCCATGATGACGGCATATTTATTTTCTGGATTCATAATCCCTTTAATTTTTAATTTTTAATAATTCAACTTCAGCATTAGGCTGAAAGACATACATTTTTTGAGTTGATACCTCCAGACATTCATAACGCTTTCTGAGCTTTTTTCCTTTTTTAAACACACGACCGTTTGCCGCTGAAAAAAGGCTGCCCACAGGAATTTCAAAAATATAATTTTTTTCATTACTCGGGTCATAAGCTTTTAAAGCAATAGATAAACGCGCATCTGTATCGCTACTTGCAGCTGGATTCCGAAAATGTCGCGCTAAATCAGGTAAAAGTTGCTCGGGAAAAATCTTGGGATTAATCAGCGGCAACATCAATTTTTGAAAAACATATTTCCATTCTGTGCCATGTGGCTTTATCCGATGGCTATAAGTTTCAAAGGCAATCAGATGTGCAATTTCATGAATCAGGGTGATCAAAAACCGGTAAGGGTTCAAACTGTAATTGACTGTAATCTGATGTCCACCATCTGGAAGTGGCCGATAATCACCGTGTTTTGTTTGTCTATCCTTCACAATTTTCAAATGCACTTTGTACGTCTTTATCAGTTCATAAACTGAAGTGACGGCACGCGATGGAATATATTTTTGAAGGGTGCGCTGCATGAAAAATTCTTAAGGTGTACTATTTGCCACTTGTAGTAATTTCCCATTGTAATAGCGATTGCCTTTTAATGCAAAATCAAAGATATAATCAGCCATTTCTAAAGCTGAAACAGGAGCCTCAACTCCAGGAAAAGCAGCGGCTAACATTTCTGTTTGTACAGCACCTAAGGCCAAAACATTAAAAGAAATACCTGTGTCTTTATATTCTTCTGCCAATAATTCCGTCAAGGTAATCACTGCAGCTTTACTCGAGCTATAAGCAGCCAAGCCAGGAAACTTCACACTACCTTGCACGCCGCCCATACTACTAATTGTTACAACGTGTGCTGGCTCAGCAAAGTGTTCAATCAAATGTGAAGTCAATCCGAAAACTCCAAAAACATTGGTTTTATAAACTGATTCTACCTCCTTCATGACGGTGTCCTTAAAATCTTGTTTGAGAAACTGCCCCGCATTATTGATAAGCACATCAATCTTCGCTTTCTTTTGAAGAATCTTTTGCACGGTTTCTGATAAATTCTTTTCATCTGTCAAGTCACATGAAAGACTCTCGACATTTTTTAAATTCAGATCGAGAATCGGTTGATGGTTACGCGATAAAGCAAAGACATAATGCCCTGCTTCAGCAAACAGACGAACAAGTTCATAACCTATCCCGCGGCTGGTTCCTGTAATAACAATTGTTTTCATAGTTACTCCTTCAATTGAATGTTATTTTTTGTAGATTTTGCAATCCCTAAAAGTCCTGGTTGAATTTCTTTCACGACGTTTTGGATGTGCTCAACATCAATTTCACTAAACTCATCACTGACATGATGGTAGTAATCAAAATTGGTGAAATCAAAAGTACAAATGGTATGTGCAGGAATATGGAATGTCTCGTAAAAAGGATAATTATCACTGCGTTGAAAAAGTTTCATTTCCTGAGCCTCGGGTAAAAATCCAAGTGTCTTTTTTCCTGTATAAGAATTAAAAACTTCAGTGAATGTCGAATTTTCAAAACCTGTGATATAGGCTAAATAGTCTTTATCTTTCATCGGTACACCAATCATTTCGATGTTAAAAACAGCATACGGCTCAATTTCATTTTTTGACAGGTATTTACTAAAGTTCTGTGAGCCTAATAAACCTTTTTCTTCACCAGAAAAAAGAGCAAAAATCACATCGCGTTTGAGTTTTTTATGTGAAAAAAACTTAGCCAATTCTAAAACGGCAGCTGTACCAGAGGCATTATCATTTGCACCATTAGCAATGCTATCTTTCCCAACAGGATCAACAACGCCTATGTGGTCGTAATGTGCACCGATAATTAAGGGTGCCAAATCTGAACGCTCGCCAGGGATATAACCGACGACATTGCTTGTTTTTTCACTCTTTACAGAAAAATAATTGCGGTAAGATCTCTTATCAAAGAAAGGCTTGATGGCATTTTTCTCAAAGACTTCTTCAATATAATCTGCGGCTAAGTCTAGCCCTTTGGATCCGACATCACGCCCTTTCAACTCATTTGAGGTCAAATATTTTAGGGTTGTTGTTAGATCGTAAGGATCTTTTTTAGCTAAAAGTGAATGATGCTTTTCTGTCGGTTCAGATGCTTGTGTCTTTTCTCCTTGTTTTTGAGAATTACAAGCGAGAATTCCAAAAAGTAAAACGCAAAGTAGTGTTATTTTTTTCATAGTGTGAATATAAAAAAACTGTCTTTAAAAACGAATTTAAAGACAGTCTATTATAATTCAAAATTTGATATTTCTTCAGCTATTAAGCTAACATCGTCACAGGGTTTTCCAGATATGTTTTTAAAGTTTGTAAAAACGCTGATCCTGTGGCACCATCAACCGTTCTGTGATCGCAAGCCAATGTGAGTTTCATTGTATTTCCAACTTTAATCTCCCCATCGCGAACAACTGGTTTTTCAACAATTGCACCAACGGACAAAATAGCTGAGTTAGGTTGATTAATAATACTAGTAAACTCAACAATTCCAAACATACCTAGATTAGAAACCGTAAAGGTTGAGCCTTCCATTTCTTTAGGCTGTAGTTTCTTTTGGCGTGCTTTTGTCGCTAATGATTTTACATTTCCATTGATTTGCGTCAAAGCTTGTTGATCTGTAAATTCTAAAACAGGAACAACGAGGCCTTCATCAACTGCTACGGCAACGCCAATATGGATGTGTTTAGCGATACGCGTCACATCATTTTTCCAAGTTGAATTGACACGTGGATGTTTACGCAACGCAATCGCTGAAGCCTTTATCACCAAATCATTATATGAAATTTTCGTATCTGGCATCGCATTAATCTGCTTGCGTGAGGCCATTGCATTTTCCATATCAACCTCGATTGTGAGGTAATAATGCGGTGCATTAAATTTAGATTCAGCTAAACGCTTGGCAATCGTTTTTCGCATCTGAGAATTCTTCACTTCCTCAAAAGCTTCTTCGCCTGCAGGTTGATAAACCTCAACTTGTGGCGCTTCTTTTTGCGGTGCTTCCTGAGTTGGTTGATCTTCAGTTTGTTTTGTTTTTTGTTGTGGCTGGTAGTTTTCAACGTCTTTTTTAACAATACGTCCATTATCACCCGAGCCCTGAAGATCTGATAAATCTATTCCTTTTTCTTCAGCAATTCTCTTCGCTAAAGGTGACGCTAAAATACGTCCCTTAGCATCCGAGCTGCTCGATTTTTGAGTTGACTTGTCTTGCGCTTTAGATTTATCAGCGGTTTCTTTTGTATCAGATTTCTCAGCCTCAGATGAAGTTGATTTCTGGGCTGGTTTAGAGCCATTCCCTAACTGACTTAATACTTTCTCAACATCTGTTCCTTCAGGACCAATGATAGCAAGAAGATCATCAACAGGAGCCGAATCACCTTCTTTAATACCTATATGGAGTAAATTTCCGCTGTAGAAAGATTCAAATTCCATCGTGGCTTTATCCGTTTCAATCTCAGCTAAGATATCGCCTTCCTGAACTGTATCGCCTTCTGACTTCAACCATGTTGCCACAGTTCCTTCTTCCATCGTATCACTTAAACGCGGCATCGTAACCACCTCAACTCCTTCTGGAAATTCACCTGAATTGTCATCTGATTTCTCAGACTGCTGATCATCATGATCATCAGATTTGTCGTCTTCATCTTTTTCAGAAGAGGTCTCTGCCTCAGAACTCGCATCGGCAATGAGGTCTTGAATATCTTCTCCCTCTTTCCCAATAATGGCAAGCAAGGTATCAACTGGCGCTCCATCACCTTCTTCAACGCCTATATGAAGTAGAGTCCCATTGTAAAAAGACTCAAACTCCATCGTCGCTTTATCTGTTTCGATTTCAGCTAGAATATCACCTTCTTCAACTTTGTCTCCTTTTCCTTTGAGCCATTTAGCCACAACGCCTTCTTCCATCGTGTCGCTTAATCGTGGCATTTTTACAACTTCAGCCATAGGTAATTATAATTTATGAGGAATAAATGGGTAATCTTTTTGTTCGTAAACAACGTCGTACATGACATTTTTGTCTGGGAAGTCAGAGTCTTCTGCAAATTCTTCACACTCTGTCACTTTGTCTTTGACGCCTTTATCGATTTCTTTAAGCTCTTCTTCCGTGGCATATCCTTTTTCAAGGATGATATCTTTAACCTGTAGAATTGGATCAATTTTTTGGTACTCTTTCACCTCATCCTTGGTCCGGTATTTCTGAGCATCACTCATCGAGTGTCCGCGGTATCGGTAAGTTTTAAGATCTAAAAACGTCGGTCCATTTCCTGATCTAGCACGGTCAATTGCTTCATCTAAAGCTTCAGCAACTTTCTCAGGACGCATTGCATCAACAGGTCCACAAGGCATTTCATAGCCTA
Source organism: Psychroflexus sp. (assembly GCA_030457805.1). GTDB lineage: Bacteria > Bacteroidota > Bacteroidia > Flavobacteriales > Flavobacteriaceae > Psychroflexus. Next base: position 6,234 of record JAKDUG010000015.1, on the reverse strand, counting down.
AACCAAGTTTCCAAATATCTTCGTGGTTTGCAGTTCTTGACACAGATGTTCCCATGGCATATCCATTGTTTTCAACACAGAAAACAACAGGTAATTTCCAGGTCATGGCCATATTAAATGTTTCGTGTAAAGAACCTTGTCGTGCAGCTCCATCACCTAAGAAACAAAGCGTGACAGCATTTTTATCAAAGTATTTATCAGCAAAGGCAATACCAGCTCCTAAAGGCACTTGACCACCTACAATTCCGTGACCTCCAAAAAAACGGTGTTCTTTAGAAAAAATATGCATCGAGCCTCCCAAACCTTGAGAAGTTCCAGTTTTTTTACCGTACAATTCAGCCATCACTTTTTTAGGATCAACGCCCATTCCAATGGGTTGAACATGATTACGATAAGCCGTAATCATCTTGTCTTTTTCTAGATCCATCACGTGAAGTGCTCCGGCTAATATAGCCTCTTGTCCGTTATAAAGGTGTAAAAAACCTCTCACTTTCTGTTGGATATAAACTTGAGCTAACTTGTCTTCAAATTTTCTCCAAAAAAGCATGTCTTCGTACCATTTGAGATACGTATTTTTTGTGATCTTTTTCATCAGGCGTATGTTTCTTTAATTCAAAGTAATGAAATACAAAAGTAGTATTTTAAAGTAGATTTTAAAAGACTTAACATTATTTAAAGTTAAAGGTACTTATTCTCGAATGCGAGTGGTAAGATATCTCTTAAAGCATTCACCTTAACAACCTTACCCGCAATTCCCATGAAGAAAATTTCGATGTCTTGCTTTTGTTTTTGCTCATATTCAGCAATTGCTTGTCGGCAAGCACCACATGGAGGGATTGGCGTCTCATTTTTCTTCTTATTTGACGAGGCTGAAATTGCAATTTGCAAGATTTTATTGTCAGGATAATTTGCACCTGCCCAATAAATTGCCGTGCGCTCGGCACACAAGCCTGAAGGGTAAGATGCATTTTCCTGATTACTACCAGTCACAACTTCTCCATTGTCGAGTAAAAGTGCTGCACCTACTAAAAAATTAGAATATGGCGCATAAGCTTTCTCACGGATAGCCAAGGCTTTATGCATTAAGCTTTGCACATTTTCATCTAATTCTGAAATACCATCGTAGACTTCTACTTCTGCTTTCAGTTGTTTTTTTATCATAATTGAATTTTGAAAAAACTAAAATAAACAAAAAAAGCATCAATCGAAATTGATACTTTTTAAATATTCTTTATATCCTGAAAACTATTTAATATTCATAGTAAGCGCCTGAATTGATATTGAATGTCAATCCAAAACGCAATGTTCCTTCAAGTGGATTTTGAACTGGTGATGTTGAGAATAAATATGAAGCATCAATCGTTATTGATGAATATTTAAAACCTGCACCAATTGTCATATACTTACGGTAACCCTTATCTTCAGACTCATTAAAATAACCGACTCTTAAAGCAAAACTATCTTCGTACCAATACTCAGCACCAAGTGCCCATGTAAATTCTTTTAACTCTTCAGAAAACCCATCTGGTGCATCTCCCCATGAAGAAAAAATACCTGAAAATTCATTTGTATTGTTGTAATCATTTAAGTCATTTTGACTTTGTTCTGTTAAATTTCCATCGTCATCAACCTCTAACTTTGGTGGTGTTGGAACCAACAATTTATTGACCTCAGCAAAAACACCGATTGTATTTGCAGCATCTAAGATAAAATCAAATCCGACACCAGCCTTGAAGTTTGTAGGAAGAAAGTTTTCTGATCCTGCATCGTCATATTTAATCTTCGGACCAATATTACTGATGCTAGCTCCTGCTCTCCAGCGCCCATTAAAATCTTTATAAACCTTTTCTTCGCCTTGATAAAACATAGAGATATCAGCTGCAAATGTATTGGCTGCTGAAGCATCACTAATCCCTGATGGAATTTTAAGATCAGAACGAATAAAGCGTCCTGTGACTGCCATTGAAAACATATCACTTAAACGCAAAGCATAACTGACATCAAGTGCAAACTCGTTTGGCTCAACTTCTCGTGGCACCTGAGATGCCGTTTCTCTTAGCTCAACGCCTCCTAAACCGAAATAGCGCAAACTCGCAGAAACCGAACTTCTTTCGTCAAAACGATTAAAGTAAGTCAGTTGTGCTAAATTGATATCATCTGCTATTTCACGCAGATAAGGTGTGTACGACAAAGCAACGCCTTGTTGTGCTTCAGAAAAAACATATTTTGCGGGGTTCCACTGTTGCGAAAATGCATCAACTCGCGTCGCAACGCCTTGGTCACCAAGTCCCGAAGCTCTTGCATCTGCTGATATCATTAAGAAAGGAACTCCTGTCACGACAACGCGTCGATTATCTGTTTGTGCTTTCGCTATCTGCTGAGCACCTAAAACCAATAAAAGGCTAAATAAAAATGTATGTTTCATAGTCTAACTTGTATTGCAAATATAGTGTTATAAATTTATTGTAGGATCACTAATTTCTCGTATTTTTCTTGTTTCTGGTTTGTTATTGTCGATTCAACTGTTAATTTATAGACATAGACGCCTTTTCCAATTTTCTGACCGAAGTCATCCAAGCCATTCCAGACAATATCCCGTGATAAGAATCCGTCAGTTGTAACTGTTTGTTGATGACTCCAGACTATTTTACCAGTTACTGTATAGACTTGCACCTGCACATTTAAAGGTTCAAATGGCCGGTTGTGATTAAACCAAAACTCCGTATAATCAACAAAAGGGTTGGGGTAATTTAACACATTTGTCAACCTGAGCTCATCATCACCACTGACTACAAAGTCTAACTCAGCAATTGCAGAATTATTGTAAACATCCCAAGCTTTTAACGTCAAACGATGCGGTCCTGGTTCGATATCCTTTAACTGATAATAGACTTTTCCAGACTGATAAGTATCCATATCCGCTTCGTAATAATCATTGAGGATGATCGGGTTTTCTTCATCACCATCCAAAATAGCAACAATATCATGCCCAATTCCGCCAGCGGTATTGATCCCATTATCATCTTCTAACAAAGCCAAAATATACGGATCCGTATTGGTGACGCCTCCGTTGACAAAAGACTCATCATTCATAAAAGCATTGACCAATGGCCCTTGATTATCGTCAGGTGCATCTTGATTAAGACCACCAATCTTCACATCTTCTGATGCGCCACTATATTCCTCAAGTGCATCATCTCGATTGGCATAAAAACTAAAACGGCCTTCCCCTACAGGTATTTTAGTATCCTTAGGAAGGACAAAGGAAAATTCAAATTCGCCGTTATCAATCGAGGCTTTCCCGTTAAATAACAATTCGCCCAGTGTCGTAAAATCCATGATGAGTAATTCACCATTTTGAGTCACATTATCATTTCCTAAGGTTGAGCGTTCGATGCGTTTATCAAAAACAGAAGTGGTGAGTTCACCTTGGTAACCAGCCAACTTCTGCCCATTGGCATCGACAATCCTGCCTTTGATCTTCGCTTTCTCAAGTGCTTGAAGCGTATCAGAAAATTGATTAAAAGGCACATCATTAATATGGCTAATTTTGACACGTGGCTCTGGTAAAGGCAGACGCATCGTCGGATCACCAATATAAAAAACAATACGTTTACCACTACCAGACAAATTATTCTTAGCATTCATCACCGATTCTGCAATTGTTTCTTTGGTATTGGCATAGTCAAACAGAAAAGGAGCAAATTCATTATTAAAATCAACACCCGCAGAAACAGTAATTGACCGTGTTGTCGCAACCATTGCCACGGCGCCTCCAGTTGGATTCCAATAAGTCATCTCTCCGCCAGTTTCACGCAGAGGATTGTCAAACTTTGTAAAATCACAAGTGATGGTCACAAACACATTATACCGTGAAGGGTTGGTCCAATTCTGAACGGAGGATTGTGTCACGATTCGTTCTTGAGCTAAACCTTCCTCTCCCCCGTGGCCAAAATAATTGACGACAATTGCACCGACTTCAATGGCTTCATTAATCGCTTTATTGACAGCTGGATACCGATCACCTCCTGCTGAAGGCTGTTGTTCATAGGCATCAGAATGAATTTTCTTCACATTGATCGTTGGACGGTTTAAGGCTATCTCATCTCCCATGTTATCCAATTGCCCCTGAATATCTTCAAACTCATAGACTTTATCAACATCATCTGAAATTAGCAAAAAATTATTTCGCCAAGATTTGTAGGCTGGTCTAGCTTCATGCTCTTCAATTTTCCGAATCATTTCAAAAGCCTGTTGTGGTGTTTTGGCAATGATACGTCCAACCGCAATATCCATTTTATCAGAAGACGTCATCTTTCCTTCATCAGGGTCCATCATTGCAAAAAAGTCATCCGACATAAAGGAACTCCGTGTGTTAGAAAAACTTCCATAACTCTGATAGGTCGGCACAACATTGGTGTTATTTGGCAAACGCTCTTTAAAATCAACAGAAGTATCTCCCAACAAAGCGACGTACTTAACACGCTTGGCAGGTGAGGATGCATTGGAATAAACATAGCGGATAAAATTACGTATCGCACCAATATCTTGTTTGCCTGAATTAAACTCTTCATAGATATCTTGAAGCTTCACGACTTTGGTCACCAAGTCATTTTTCTGTCTGCGAAGTGCTGCTAACTTCTCAGCTGCACCGACAAAATCTTTTCGTGTTATGATCAAAAAATCAATATCTTCAAATTGATTTTGTGCATTTTTAAAAATATCTCCTTTAAGATTCAAACGATTAACAACAGTATTGGAGCGCTCCATTTGAGGCAGATAATAATCATTCGTAATGGCTACAAATTCTTTTTGAGCTCCCATTGTTGTTTTAAAGCTAAAGAGCGCCTCTTCATTTGTGTTTTTCACAGAACGCGGCGACCCAAATTCAGTCACATCCCAAACTTGCTTAACTTGATTGGCATTTGAAATTTGATACTCGGCAACACCATTTTGTTGTGCAGTTTCTTTATTTTTAAAAGGGAATTGATTTGCACCTGCTATTAATTCTCGTGTGGCCTCAATACTAATAAAATCCAAATAGCCTGTTGCCCCCGGGTTTCCGAGTTTTTCATATTTCAATTTGATATCGAATTCGTCGGCAGCTAAACTTAAGTCACCTGTATAATTTGCGCCCGTCGCACTTGAGGTAGCTGATGTTGGTCCAAAATTCAGAGTTGAAAGGGTCTGAGCATTAGAAATAATCTTCATCTGACTTGATAATTGCGAAGTCGCACCCGCATAAACTTTCAGTTGCGCTGGTTCTGAAGTTACCAAATTATCAAACTTAAAAGAGTAGTTGCGCTCAGTTTCTAAATCGAAACGATCCCCAAACCAACGCCGTCCTACCAATGCCAAACTCACTTCATCTTTTTCATAAAATTGATAATCCTGGAACTGATCAACTTGCATGTCTGGCGCTGCTGAAGGTTGTGCTATTGGCAGTATTCTCTTACCATTGGGCTCTGCAACGGCAACATAATAATAAGAACGATCTGCATAAAGATTGATATGCGTTTTGCTGTCTTGATTCCATTGCTCTGTTGCAGTGGCATAAAGCAATAAATAATCATTATCGTCAAAAACGCCATCATTTCCGTCAAAAATCTGAACAGCGTGCTCAGGCGGGTCGAAGTATAAATTTTCGGAATTTTTTAAAGGCAACATCCCGCCGCCATGACCATAAATTTTAATCCTACGTGAGTCAAGCTGGGAAAGATCAATTCCTAATTGCCGTAAAAAAGCTCCCGTGATTTTATGAACACCCGTTTTTTCAACATAAAACTTATAAAGTTGATGCGAATTGAATACTGAACTCCCATTAGAAGGTACGGCTTGCGTTTGCGGTGCTGTGGCTTGTGTCCGTTGAGATCGGATTGGTCTTAACTCAAAACGCGTCACGCGTTTGTAGCGCCCGTTTTCTTCGACAATGGGACTAAACTCTAGATTAAAATAGCGCTTTGAACGGGCCATTGAGATAGAAGTTTTTATATCAATAGCAGCTGCCACTTCAAATTTCTGAAAAGGCGTGATATCGAAATACTCATAAGCAAGGTTCTGAACTTCGTAAGAACCGCTTTCGATCGGCCAGCTGCGGTGAAATGAAATTTCTTTATCTACAGGATCATAATTAAAATACAAATGATTAAAATGTGGAATTTTATATGAAAAAGAGCCATCAACTGCAAAAATCTCATTAGATTTCCAGTCGAGTTCAACGGTTTGGGTTTGTGC
>JAKDUG010000152.1 GCA_030457805.1 Psychroflexus sp. | reverse complement strand
TAGTCATCTCTGCTGTTATCTTTTTATTAACATTCTATAATTCATTTAGTAAAAAAGAAAATTACAGTATTTTTTTAACAATTCGAAAAGTATTTTTTATTAGCTTTTGTTTTGTTTCTGTCTATGCTTTCTTGGAAATCGGTTATGTCAAATTTGGAATAACTCAAATCAAACCGGTCATTGAACTTTTCAATCATTTACCGTTTATTGATGTTTATTTAGACATTAAAAACCAGAGAATTTCTTCTTTAACATACGAGCCACCAGCATTATCTTCATATTTATTAACAATAGCAGGCTGGATGTTTAGCTATATCTTAACTGGAAGAGGACTGAAAAAATATGTGCCTGCCTTATTAGTGCTTGTATTTGCTTTATTTTCAGATTCAAGGTCTGCCATATTCATCATATTTGTACAAGCCTTAATCTTTCTCTTTTATTTAATCAAAGAAAGAAAATACCAACACATTTTTATACGCATAGGGATGGTCAGTTTATTTGGCATTCTCATTATTGGTGTCTTCAAAGGTCAAGAAATCACACACTATATTGTTGATAAAGCAACTTCTTTTGGTGTCAAAGATGATGTTCACAGCACTTCAAACAAAACACGCTTTGGCATTCAATACGCCTTAGGACAAGTCTTTAAAGAGAATCCTGTCAGCGGTGTTGGCTTTGGACAGCAAACCTATGCTTCTCTTCCTCATTACCCTGAGTGGGCTACAAAAGACAATTGGGAGTTTCGTTTAATGTATCTCAACCAAGATCATCCTAACTTCCCACCCGGATTTAATTTATATCTTCGATTATTGGCCGAGACTGGGCTGATTGGTTTTTTATTGTTTTGCAGCTTTCTATGCTTAATTATATTTACATGCATCAAGCTGATTAAGCAAAAAAATGAAAATCAAATTATAGGAATGGTTATTCTTATATCAATGATAGGCTTTATGATCAACTGGGTACAAATCGATACTTTTAGAGTATTTGGATTTTGGATTAGTTTAGCACTGCTCCTTTATATCACAAAAAATAAATTCATTTTCAAGAGCTCTTAAAAATTTAAGTAGAACTAATCAGGGCTTACTCTATTTTTAACATAATTTATCATTTTACGTGGAATAAATAACAAAATGAAACTTCTGAAAAGACCAACTAAGGGATAATATCCAAAATAGAAATTATCTAAAATCACTTTAATCCGACTGAGAACTTGTTGCTTTCTCTTCTTCCCTGAAATCCCATCAGGATCTATAATGCATTCTACTAAATTCTCTTGTATATTAGCAACCTTATTTCTCTTAATAACATTGAAGAAAAAAGCGTAATCCTCAGCCGCCTTCCTATTGATAGGATACAAGCCTGAATTAATTAAAACCTCTTTTCTGAAAAAAATAGCAGGGTGTATAAACATTGCATTAAAATACATCTTCCGTTTAATTTTAGAATCAGCCGTTGGTAAAATTAAATTAAAGAGAAGGTCTCGGTTTAAATCAACAAATCTGACGTTAGATCCAACAAAATTAATATCCCTATTTGCCTTTAAAAAGTCATACTGCTTTTCAAACCTATTATTGATGCAGATGTCATCACAATCTAAGCGCGCTATAAAATTGATGTGCTTGAGATTATTTTGAATATAATGAAGACCATGATTTAAAGCATTTTCAATTCCAGAGTTTTTATTCAGCATTAAAAAATCAACAGATGTTTTACTCGAATTAATAAGCTCTTGTTTATCAATTTTTTTAGTTTCACTTCCATCATCAACAACCAAAATCAAGATTCTATTGTCAAAATCACCCACAGAAATCACACTCTTAAGCAATCCTTCAGGGTTATTGTAATGCGGTATTAAAACAACAATATCTTTAATATCATCCATTATTTATTATTCGATTAGTTTAAGTAAAGCATATGCCAGATTAAATCAATAACCAGCTTCGTATAAAGGCTGTCCAAAATACATGGCAATTTAGACTGCAATATTAATTAGATAATTAATCAAATAAAATGTAATTTAGCTTTTTGTGAAAAAATGGATTAAAAATATTAATGAAAAAAACTTTCTTAATAAGAATGTTACTGCTGCTATTCTAGCTTTTACGCTCCTATTTTCACCTGCTCTCCCCAATATTCTACTAATTCCATTAGTCCTCTTAATTCTTTTTGGAGAAAAAGACAAACGTTTCATTCAATCTCCTTTTTTCGTCCTATTTGCAGGAGCTGTTTTAGTGTTAATTCTTACTGCAGTAGTACAAGGAACTTTCATTAATCAAATAAGCAAATTCACGAGGCATATACTGTTCCTGATTTTATTTATTGTTTTTTATCAAGTCACTAAAAAAAGACAGGTCGAAAATGCATATCTCATAGGAGCTATCACTGTTCTCGTCATTTCGAGTATCTTGATTTCTATCGAGAAGATAAACAATTCTGAGTTTATGCTTAGCGGTGGAGAAATTGTCAATGATATTTTACTTTTAGAGCGTCCATACTTTGGAATTGCTCTAGTCATCGCGACATTTATAACACTCAAAAGAGCAGCCAAAAATCCTAAATATTATTTATTAGCTTTATTATTTACAGCATTCAACATTTATATATCGGCAAGGCTTGCAATTGTTTTATGCATCTTTTTATTTTTTATTTATGCCATTAAAAACAGCCCTTTTAACTTTTATAAATCATTAGGTATTGGCTTAGGCTTGGTTTTCATATTAGGCTTTTCTCTAAGTTTAAGCGATAATTTCATGAAGCGTATGCACCTTGACAAAGACTATGAAAAGCTCGTGATACGCGTTAAAGCTTACGAACCACGATTTATTATCTGGCCATGTGCTCATGAAATTATCAAAAAAAACAACTATTGGGGCATAGCAAGCTTTAAAGAATCTGAAGCGCAACTTGTCAATTGCTATGCGTCAAAAATTAGCAAAGAAGATAAGCGTAATTACTATACTAGTCAAAAATTCAATACACATAACCAATTCTTAGACTATTTTTTGATGGGCGGCTGGCCAACAGCTACACTTTTGTTACTTAGTTTTTTTATTCCATTATTTATGAGAAAGACAAGTTTTGAATTAAAAATGATACTCCTTATTTTTCTTGGATTTTTCTTGGTAGAAAATGTAATACATCGCCAATTAGGCCGTTATCTTTTCGCTATTTTCGCAGCACTATATTCAAAACCTAAAAATGAGTAAAATAAAAATTTTACATGTTTTACACTCTGTTGGAGGTGTAGATGTCTCGCTCCGTTTAATTGTCAACAATCTAGATCCCAATAGTTTTGAATCTATTATTGTAAAAGGGCAAGTTGATACAGACGAGCCTTTTTACGATGCCAACAACTCACCTATCAAAACCTATAATAGTTCTATTATTAGAGCCATACATCCCTTGAAGGATTTGAAAGCCATAAAGAATCTACAAAAAATCGTTAAATCTGAAGAACCTGATCTGATTCATGCTCATAGTGCTAAAGGTGGTATTTTAGGAAAGTCAGTTGGTCATTTTGAAAAAACACCTGTGTTACACACACCGCAAGCTTACTCATTTTTAAGTGCCGATTCAAAAATCAAAAAATCTGTTTTTTTGACGATTGAAAAAGGTTTTGCAAAGCTTAACAATAAAATTTTAGCCTCTTCTACTTCCGAACGAAACAGGGCTGTTAATGAAGTTGGTTACCCCACAGAAAGAGCTTTGCTCTTTAACAACTCAATCAAACCAATTAAAAAAATCAATGACTTAAATATTCCTAAAACTTGGCCTGATCAATACATTTGCTCTGTCGGTCGTCCATCCTATCAAAAAAATATTGAGATGATGGTAAAAGTATTGGCTAAAGTCAAAAATGAAAAGCCTGATATTCACCTTGTTTTGATGGGCGTTGGCTTTCATTCACCAAATTTAGAAGCAGTTAAAACACTTATTCAAGAGTTAAATCTCTCGGAAAACATAAGCCTTTTAGAATGGACCGAGAGAGAAGACATTTTTCATATCATTAAAAAGTCTCAGCTTTACATCTCTACCGCGAGATACGAAGGTTTACCCTACTCAATCATTGAAGCCCTAGCCTTACAGAAAGCCTGTGTTGTAACTGATGCTGATGGCAATCGTGATTTAATTCAAGATAACCACAATGGATTTGTTATTTTTGACGAAAACACAGCAGTCTTCAGTAAAAAGATTAATCTGCTTTTAAATGATGTTCACTTAAAAGAAAAGTTTGAAAATAATGCAGGCGCATTATTTGATAAAAAATTCAATATCAATAACACAATTCAATCTTTAGAAAAAATTTATCTAAATAACTTAAAAAAATGAAAATAACAGTTGTAGGAACTGGCTATGTTGGCCTTGTCACAGGAACATGCCTCGCTGAAAACGGAAATGATGTCGTCTGCGTTGATATTGACGAAGCGAAGGTTGATCGCATGAAAAATGGCGAAATCACGATTTATGAACCTCTACTCGATGTTCTTTTTGAACGAAATATTGAAGCTGGCAGATTGAAATTTACGACCTCACTCCACGACGGACTTGATCATGGCGAAATCATTTTCTTGGCTTTACCTACACCAGAAGATGAAGATGGCTCTGCAGATTTAAAATACGTTTTGGGCGTCGCCGAAGACATCGGAAAATATATTACTGACTACAAAGTTATTGTTGATAAAAGCACTGTTCCTGTTGGTACTGCTGAAAAAGTTGAACAAACAATTGCTAAATTTTGCTCTACTGATTTTGATGTGGTTTCTAACCCTGAATTTTTACGTGAAGGTTATGCTGTTGAAGATTTCCTGAAACCTGAACGCATCGTCATTGGTACATCAAGTGAAAAAGCTCAAGACCTGATGCACAGACTTTATAAACCCTTTGTAAGATCCGGCAATCCCATCATTTTTATGGATGAGAAGTCTGCCGAACTTACAAAATATGCGTCTAATTCGTTCTTAGCAACGAAAATTACGTTTATGAATGAGATCGCCAATTATTGCCAAATTGTGGGTGCTGATGTTGATAAAGTGCGTATCGGTATGGGAACTGATTCCCGCATTGGGAAAAGATTTTTATTCCCAGGCATTGGTTACGGTGGTTCATGTTTTCCTAAAGATGTGAAAGCATTACATAAATCAGGAAAAGATGTTAACCATCACTTTAAAATTTTAGATGCTGTTGTTCAAGTGAATGAAGCTCAAAAAACAATTCTTTTCCCAGA
>JAKDUG010000151.1 GCA_030457805.1 Psychroflexus sp. | reverse complement strand
ATTCTTATATCACCAGCTAAATCACTTGATTTAGAGACAGATTATGATAAACGTTACAATTCGAAACAACAATTTGCTGAAAAAGCCAATCACCTGAATAATATTTTGGCCGAGATGTCTAAAGAAGAAATATCGAAATTGATGCATATCAGCGATAAACTGACAGCGCTTAATTATGATCGATATCAAGATAAGAAATCAGGAGAAACAGATGCTGATAGAGCAGCCATATTTATGTTTGATGGCGATGTTTATAATGGATTAGATATAGAGTCTATCAATAAAGATGAATATGAAGATTTACAAGATAAACTTCGAATTCTTTCAGGAATGTACGGCATGTTGAGGCCATTTGATGTGATTTCTCCTTACCGTCTTGAAATGGGAACAAAATTACAAGTAGACGATGCGCAGAATCTGTATGAATTTTGGAAAGATGAATTGACAAGTGCTCTTGCTCAAGAAATGACTGAAAATGAATTGCTCGTCAATTTGGCGAGTCAAGAATATTTTAAGGCCATAGATCAAAAGGAGTTTAAGTCACGTTTGATCTCGCCAGTTTTTAAAGATTTAAAGAATGGGAAATTAAAGATCATCAGTTTTTATGCAAAAAAAGCAAGAGGTCAGATGGTCAATTTTATTATTAAAAACAAATGTGAAAGCCTTGAGGATCTCAAAGCATTTGATCGTGATGACTATAAATTTAGTGCCACTGAAACTCAAAAAGAAACAGAACCAGTTTTTATTCGCTAGGTATTATTTTGCTGTTCAACTGAATGACAGTCTTCTAAAGAAAGCCGATAAATATGACGGAAAGCATCAGCTTATTTAAAGAACTTCTTTAAATTTGCAAACTATAAATAATAGTAGTGATCTTATGTTAAATACGCAAACACAAACAAAGGAGCTAAATATCGATGCATTATCCGTCGATGCTTTCGATCAATTAAAAAGACAAGATGATGTTTTTATTTTAGATACGAGAGATCCAGAAATTTTCAGGACAGCTTTTATACCACAAAGTATTAGTCTAGGCCTAGGAAATAATTTTGCACCGTGGGTCACGCGTATTTTTCCTGATCAGGAGACAAAGATTGTTCTTGTTTGCGAATCAGACTGTCTCTATCAATGTGTAGCTTTACTACATGAACTAGGCTATAAAAACATTGAGGGCTATCTCGATGGCGGTATCGAGGCCTGGACAAACTCAGGTAAAAAAACAGAATCAATTCAGCGTTTGTGTATTGATGAGTTTTCAAAGCTCTGCCAAAAGGAAATGAAAATCGTTGATGTGAGAAAGAGACGTTGAGTTTTATTCACAACACGTCAGTGGCGCAGAAAATATTTCTTTAGACAACTTGATAGAAGGGAAAGCCTCTTTTGATAATGAGCCATGTGTTTTGTATTGTCAAGGTGGTTATCGAAGTATGATTGTTGCGTCTTTTTTAAAACAAAAAGGCTACGAAAACATCATGGACGTTGAAGGTGGGTTTAGCGAAATAATTGAACACGATATTGAATTGACAGCTTACAAATCACCAACATCTTTTGAGAAATAAAAATAAAATTTTGAGTGTTTTATAAAATGAAAAACATCTTTAAAAGAGTTTAAAGATGTAAGCCACACTCTGTTTTAGGATTATTATTCCAGCGACCGCTTCGGTCTTTACCAGGAACTGTACAATGAGAGCAACCTATTGAATGGTAACCTTTAGCGACAAGCGGGTGGAATGGAAGCTCGTGTTTTTGGATAAAGGCGTCGCGTTCTTCTTTTGTGACATCCAAAAGTGGATAAAATTTTAATATATCATTTCTGTTTTCAAAAATATCCAAGGTTTGACGGTGGTCACTTTGCCATTTCATCAAGCCAGAAACCCAAATATTATAATCTTGCTTAATGCGCTCTAAAGGTTTGACTTTGTTAATCGAGCAACAAAAATCTGGATTTTTACGCCAAGTTTCATCTTTTGTAGTGAAATCGTGTTCTTCTTTTAGGGCGCGAATAGATTTTACATTTAAACCGTAAGTTCTGGTCAGCTGTTTTTTATATTCTAAAGTCTCCTCAAAATGATAACCTGTATCAATAAAATAGACAATTTGGTCTTTATTGATGTCCGAGAATATTTTCAATAGAAAAGCAGAAGTGGCGGCAAAAGAACTTGTCAGCATTATTTCGCTAAGATCAAAATCGCGATAGAGTTCCTCAATACGTTGACAAACACTAAGTTTTCTGTATTTATGATTTAGGGCTTGAATTTCTTTAGTTGTGTATTGTCTTTTACTTTCTACTAACATAGACTTAAATATTCTTGTAAAGTTACATAATTCGGAATTGCTATAAAATGACAAAGGTCATTTCTTATGAGAAACGACCTTTGTATATTATTGAAAAGAAGAGGAGATTACGAATTTGTTTCCTGAGAAACTTTAGAGATGTGAATACTTAATTTATCAGCATCTTTTTCATAATCCATCAAGATTGAATCACCTTCTTCTATGTCAGAATTAATTATTTTTTCAGCTAAAGCATCTTCAATATATTTCTGAATCGCTCTATTTAATGGACGTGCACCATACTGACGGTCATAACCTTTATCAGCGATAAAAGCAATAGCTTCATCTGTCAGTTCAACTTTATAACCAATATCCTCGATGCGATCAAACAACTGTTGTAATTCGATAAGAATAATCTTTTCGATATCATTTTTCTCTAAAGCATTGAAAATGATGACATCATCAACACGGTTGAGGAATTCAGGTGAAAAAACCTTTTTGAGTGCACCTTCAATCACCTTACGATTGTTTTCACTCTCTTGATTTTGTTGTGATTTTGTTCCGAAACCAACACCGCTGCCAAAGTCTTTTAGTTTTCGTGCACCGACATTCGATGTCATGATAATGATTGTGTTTCTAAAGTCAACTTTTCGACCTAGACTATCGGTAAGATAACCGTCATCTAAAACTTGCAATAGCATATTAAAAACATCTGGGTGTGCTTTTTCAATTTCATCAAGTAGCACAACAGCATATGGTTTACGTCTAATTTTTTCTGTCAGTTGACCTCCTTCTTCATAACCAATATAGCCTGGAGGCGCACCAATTAAGCGTGAAGTGGCAAATTTCTCCATGTATTCGCTCATGTCTAAACGAATTAAAGCATCATCATTGTCAAATAACTCTCTCGCTAAAACTTTTGCCAATTGCGTTTTACCAACACCTGTTTGTCCCAGGAAGAAAAATGAACCAATTGGTCGGTTTGGGTTTTTAAGGCCAGCTCTATTGCGCTGAATGGCTCGAACAACTTTAGTGACCGCTTCACTTTGCCCAATGACTTTACCTTCAATCGTTTTTGGAAGCTCGGCCAACTTATTACTTTCTGTTTTGGCAATTCTGTTGACAGGGATTCCTGTCATCATAGCGACAACATCAGCAATGTTTTCCTCACTCACATTGATTTTATTTTCTTTAGATTCACGTTCCCATTCTTCTTGAGCTTCTTTCAGGCTTTGCTCAAGTGTTTTTTCATCATCTCTTAAGCGCGCAGCCTCTTCGTATTTTTGTTTTTTGACAACAGAATTTTTTTCATTTCGGATGTCTTCAAGCTCTTTTTCAATTTTGATTAATCGCTCAGGAACATTCATATTTGTGATATGTACGCGACTCCCAGCTTCATCCAAAGCATCAATTGCTTTATCTGGCAAGAAGCGGTCTGTCATATAGCGATTTGTCAATTTGACGCATGCTTCAATGGCCTCTTCTGAATAAAGTACATTGTGGTGATCCTCGTATTTTGATTTAATATTATGTAGGATCTCTACAGTTTCCTCTATTGAAGTTGGCTCAACTATAATTTTTTGGAAACGTCGCTCAAGAGCGCCATCTTTCTCAATATGTTGTCTGTATTCATCTAAAGTTGTAGCTCCAATACATTGGATTTCGCCACGCGCCAAGGCAGGCTTAAACATGTTACTAGCATCTAGACTACCAGTTGCGCCACCAGCACCAACGATTGTATGAATCTCATCGATAAATAGAATAATATCTTCATTCTTTTCAAGCTCGTTCATCACAGCTTTCATGCGTTCTTCAAACTGGCCACGGTATTTTGTACCAGCAACGAGACTCGCTAAATCAAGTGTAACCACGCGCTTGTCATATAATATGCGTGAGACTTTACGACTGATGATTCTCAGGGCAAGCCCTTCCGCTATTGCAGATTTACCAACGCCGGGTTCACCAATTAAAAGTGGGTTGTTCTTTTTACGACGGCTCAAGATCTGAGAGACACGCTCTATTTCTTTTTCACGTCCCACCACTGGATCAAGTTTGCCTTCTTCAGCCATTTCGGTTAAATCACGTCCAAAATTATCTAAAACAGGTGTTTTTGACTTTTTGGCAGTCGTTTTACCGCGTCCTGAAGAAACATTACTTGAAAATGGGTTTTTGCTGGTATCATCATCTGATTGTGGAGATTCAGATCTGAAAGTATCATCATCATCCTGCATATCTATATAATCACCATCCTGGGTGAGCATTGTTTTAAACTCTTCTTTAACGTTATCGTAATCGATGCGGTATTTGTTGAGTAGTTTTGTTGTTGGGTCATTTTCATTGCGCAAAATGCACAAAAGTAAATGCGCTGTATTGATCAAAGAGCTCTGAAACAGCTTCGCTTCAAGAAAAGTCGTTTTGAGCGCACGCTCAGCTTGACGTGTCAAGTGTAGATTTTTCTTTTCGTTACTAAACGCTGTTTGTTCATGATCAGAGGGGTTTAGAATTTCGACTTTACGTCTGAGGAGTTCTAAATCTATCTGAAGTGCATCAAGTATATTGACAGCTTTACTCGCGTCATCTCTGAGTAAACCTAGCATTAAATGTTCTGTACCGATGAAATCATGCCCTAAGCGTAACGCTTCTTCTTTGCTTGAGGCAATAACTTCCTTCACCCTTGGAGAAAAATTATCATCCATAACCTAATTCAATTTTGGTTTTAATATATCAATTATAATACCTTAATCATGAAAAGCCATATTTAAAGAAGACTTTAACGTCAACTGAAATAATGTCAGTCGGTCGAAGATCATGCTTTTTACAGATCATTTAGGTATGTATTCATGCTAATTTAGTCAATAATTTATGTAAATTAGCAGCTTTCAAATTTAATTTAATAAATTTTTATATATGGCTGAAGGAGAACAGTTAATCCCCATCAACATAGAAGACGAAATGAAATC
>JAKDUG010000150.1 GCA_030457805.1 Psychroflexus sp. | reverse complement strand
CTATTGATGTAAAGTTGTATATCTTTTGTGTCAAGCAAATCTAAATATAAAAGTCTGTCGATCACATGTTTTGCACTTTTACCATCAACTTGTCCGTTGAGAAAAACTTTGCGTTCTTCTAAAAATTTATGATCTATTAAATCTTGTACTTTACTTGATTTCTTACTCATGTTTTTATTTTTAAAAAGGTAAAATTAAAGGTTTATATTTAATTTGAATCGATTCTTAGAAGCCTATTAACAAAATCTGGTTTTTGAGCTGCTAAAAAACAGACAAACCTGATAGATTTGTCAGGTCCTCAAGGGCGTGAATTCCTAAATTAGAATTGCCTTTGGTATTGAGTTTTGGACTCCAGATGACCACGACATAGGCCTTTGGGTGAACAGCAACAATACCGCCGCCAACACCCCTTTTACCAGGTAACCCACCTCTGAAGGCAAACTCTCCGGGTTCGTCATAAAACCCACAGGTTTGAATGATGGCATTAATTCTTTTGACACTCTTAGCGGAAATAACTTGTTCATTCGTGCTTATTTTCTTGCCAGAATTGGCAAAGATTGAAAATGTTTTTGCCAATTGCTCGCAGGTCATATCGATTGCACATTGATGATAATAGAAATTTAAAATGTCATCTACTTCATTTTCGATGTTGTCGAGTGCTTTCATATAATTGACCAAAGCGGTGTTGCGGTAACCGAAATCTTTCTCGCTTTTTGCTACTTTTTCATTGTAAAAAATTTGATCATCATCAGCTAATTTTCTGATAAAGGTCAAAAAATCATCAATAGGGTTGTCAAGCACACTGAGCAAAACATCAGCAACGACAATGGCACCCGCATTGATAAATGGATTCCGAGGAATACCTTTGTCACGCTCAAGCTCTGTCAATGAGTTGAAAGGAGTACCGGAGGGCTCAACTTCAACACGTTTCCACAAATCTTGCCCAATGAGTTCTGTGGCGATGGTCAAACTAATAACTTTTGAGAGACTTTGGATAGAAAATTTCTCTTGACTATCACCAATTTCATAGTGTTCGTTTTCATTTGTCAATAAAAACATACCAAACTTATCTGGATTTACTTTTGCTAATTCAGGGATGTAATTAGCAATTTTCCCGTGATTTTCAATACGAGAACAATCTTTATAGATGATATTGAGAATATTTTTAAAATCCATTATAGAAAGTCTAAGGCTATGCCAGAGTTAAGCTCATAAGCATCTTTTCCATGTTCAAAAATGCGTGCTTCTAAGTCCCCCTCAAGTGTTAGACTGCCATCTTTTGCCAAGATGTAGCTGCCTTCACGCAAGCCAATGACGTTTGTTTTATTTTGAGCCTGAAACTCTTTGAGACGTGTTTCTCGTGTTTCTCCTTTGTGGGTAGAATCTGGATTTGGATCTAAATAATGCGCATTAATATTAAAATTTAAAAGACCCATTGTTTCAAAACTAGGAGGATATACAATCGGCATATCATTTGTTGTTTGCATATTGAGACCACAAATATTGCTTCCCGCTGAGGTTCCTAAATAAGAAGTGCCGCTTTTAATTTGATCGGCAAGGGGAGTCATTAACTTTAAATCATGTAGCATTTTGCAAAGTAAAAAGGTATTGCCACCACCCGTAAAAATAGCATCGGCATCTTTTAAGGCTTGGGTTTGATTCTCAAATTCATGAAGCCCTTTTATGCTGTCAAAAAGATCGCCAAGCGCTTCGCGAACCTTGTCAGTATAGGCGTCATGCGTTATGCCACCAGGGCGCGCAAATGGAATAAAAACGAGGGTTTTCCTTTCTTTGAAAAATGCTTTAAGAGTAGGTTTGAGATATGCTAAATAACCCGATCCGTGGATCGTTGATGTACTCGCGATAATGCAATTTAAATTTTGACTCATGGACTAACTTTTAAGGATTCTTCTGAAACTAAAATAGAGTGCGAAATTAGAAGATTTTCGGAGCTTAACAAAAGTTTAGTAGCAACCTTATTGTGAGTTCTAAAATTTAAGATAAATTTACTAAAAACAATTAACCTAATTAGATACATGCGCTACCTATACTTACTTTTTATCATCTTATCAGTTCAACTTCATGCTCAGAATCGCGTTTTAATTCAAGGTCAAGTTAATGTTCCTAAGGACGAGCTATCCTCAATGATTGAAGTTGTCAACTTAAATTCTAAAACGGGAACGCTCACCGATGCCCAAGGGAAATTTGAGATGCGAGTGACTGAAAATGATCGTTTGCGACTTGATGGGATGCAGTACGAGACTTTTACGGTCATTATTGATCAAGGGATTTTAAGAAGTAAGCAAATTATCATTGATATCAAATACGGTAGAAACGAACTTGAAGAAATAGTTGTGAGGCCTTATAATCTAAATGGAAATATAGCTGTTGACTTGGAGCGCGTCAATACATATTCAGTTGAAGCGAATATTCCTTCAACACGCAAAGTACTTCAGTCTTATCACGCTGCTAATCCAAGCACACCTAATTTGACAGTGGCTGAAAATCCAACCGAAACACGAATTGTAAAAAATGGTTTGAATGTAGCAAACTTGTTTAGAGCCTTGGTGAAAGATGATTTTCTCAAAAAGAAGAACAAAAGCGTTAACCGCAAATATTTAAACGCACTTTATAAAGACGATTTTTTCAAAGATCAGTTGGGTATTAAGGAAGATAAAATCAATGCTTTTGTTGAATATGTGGTGCAAAGCGATGGATTTTCAGACCAACTCTTAACTAAGAAAAATGAGTTAGATCTCGTTCGCTTCCTGATGGAGAAGGCGGAGAGTTTTAAAAAATAAACCTGCATGAAAGTTGTGTTATTCTTACTGATTTTTACAATAAGTACTGCCAAGCTTTTGTCTCAAAATTACAATCTTATAGGCAAAATTGAGGCAGACTCTCTTGCGGCATACCAAATCAATATTGTCAATATCACACGAGAAACAGGGACGGTAACATCAAAAAACGGGGTTTTTTCACTGCCAGTTTATCTTCGTGATAGTATTGTGTTTTCATCTCTTATCCATGAGTTTAAGGCATTACGCGTTTCGAAGAAAGACCTTAAAGATACTTTACGAATTAGGCTAAAGCAACAGATCAATCAATTGCCTGAAGTTGTTTTAAATCCTTATGATTTATCTGGCGATTTCTTGATTGATGTACCAAAAATAAAGGTGAGTCATATTGATCAAACAGCCTATGGATTTGGAACAGTCAGGCGACTGACACCCTTACAGCAAGAAATCTATTTTGTGCAAACCTCTGGAGCAGTCGGCATCTTGATGATGCATTTGAATGGTCAAATGAAGCAGCTTAAACGACGGATTGCCATTAATAAAGAGGTGTTGAAGCAACTTAAAATCCGACCTTATCTCACTGAGGATTTATTGCGAAACCATTTGGATATCAATCCGATTTACCGTGATGACTTTGCCTATTTTTGTTCTAAAGATCCTGAATTGATAAGTGTCATAGGTCAAGATAAGCTCAAAATGATTGAGATATTAATCGAAAAATCAGAAGAATATAAAGCCTCGAAATATGCGCTTGAGCCCAATGATTAAAATATGTCTTTTTTTTTGATTTTTTTGTGTGGAATGTCCGTTTTTTCACAACAGAAAATTCTCAAAGGGCGCATCTTGGCAGATTCTCTTGAGGTTTACAAAATTAATACCGTCAATATTACGCAGGAAATAGGAACAACGACAAAACCAAACGGAGAGTTCTCATTAGCTGTTTATCTCAGAGATAGCATTGTGTTTTCGTCACTTGTTCATGCGTTCCACAGTTTGATCTTCATTACCTCAGATTTAGAAAAACCTATTGAAATTTCCTTGGGAAGACAAATTAATAACTTGCCTGAAGTTGTCCTGACGCCTTATGATTTATCAGGCCAACTCGACAAGGATATCACACAAGTTCCGACCTATCACTTGGATCAGACACGACTTGGTTTTAAAATTCCGCGACGCTTGAACTATCCTAAAAGTGAACTCAAACGTGTCAAGAGGTTTTCAATAGGACTCGCCAATTCTATACCTATCGATTATATTATTATGCTTATGAATGGACAGCTTTCAGAATTGGAGCGCTATAAAAAGAATATACAATTGAAAAAACAAAAAGATGCCATTTTGACTTATTTCACACCTGATTATATAACTGAAAGCCTAGGAATCGATTCCTTATATGTTGATGGTTTTATGTATTTTTGTATTGAAGACTTGCAGTTCATCCAGATTTTTAAAACTGATAAGTTGGCAGTTTTAGATAGTTTAAAAATGAAAGTAGAAACCTATAATTTGAGAAAAACAGAAAGCGAACAATGAATTTTATCACCACTTTTTTATTGAGTTTTGCCATGAGTTTTTCCGCTGCGCATGAATTTTACTTGAGTGTGACAGATGTGACCTACGTGAAAGAGCAGGGAAGTATTCAAATCATCTCAAGAGTCTTTGTTGATGATTTTGAAAATGTACTCAAAGAAAGATATGACCGGCCAATTCTTTTGATAGAAGGGCGTGAAATAGAAGAGACAGATGAATATGTTGAGAAATATATACATCAGAAATTTGATATTCAAATTGACCAGCAGGAAGTGAACCTGAATTATTTGGGACGAGAGTATGTTGATGACATGGTTTATCTTTATATTGAAATAACAAACATTAAACCTTTTCAAAATATCACAATCAAAGATGAAATCTTGATTGATTTATTTGAAACACAAAAGAACATGATTCATTTTAAATCTGAACATTTTAAAAAAAGCTTTATCCTAGAAAAGGATGTCGAAACACGAACATTACACATTAATTAAATTTGACACGATGCCGAAAAACAATATTTTAAGCTTACTCATTGTTTTATTTGCTTTTGGAAATGCAACTTATGCACAAGAAAAAAGGCAGGAAAAACAAACGCGTGAACAAGGACACCTGAGTCAGGATAAATTCAGGCAACTTTATGATGAGTTTGCAACGCCAAATGTTTATCGCACAGCTTCTGGAGCACCTGGTCATGCGTATTATCAGAATACAGCAGATTATGACATGGATGTGCGTTTAGACGATAAGAACGCGACAATTAATGGTGTAGAAACAATTACATATACCAATAATTCGCCTGATGACTTAACCTATTTATGGGTGCAATTGGATCAAAATATTCGTGAACGCGATAGTCAAGCGAACGAACACAATGAAAGTAATTTTGCACCTGTCTCCCCTGCAAAATCTTTTGTTTCAAAACATATGACTCAAGATTTTGATGGCGGTTTTAATATAGAGGAAACCCGTTGGGTGAAACTAAGTAATTTTAATTTTGATGTTATTAATGGGTCTCTC
>JAKDUG010000149.1 GCA_030457805.1 Psychroflexus sp. | reverse complement strand
TGAAATTTTCCTGATATGAAATCCAAAACGATAGGCTACACTTTTATCATTATTCTTATAGCCATTGGCGCCATTGTTATTTATAAGCTTCCACAACTTAATTCTTCTAAAAAGCCAATTGAATTCCATAATTTTAAAGGTAAAGTTTATGGGACCTATTTTTCCATGGATTATGAGTCAGCTGAAACCTACAATCAAGAGATTGATTCAATTTTTAAAGCCATAGACAAGGCTTCAAGTGCCTATTCATCTGCATCAGAAATTAGCCGATTGAATCGTGATAAATTAATTGAAAATGCATCGCCGTTGTTGATAGAACATTTTGAAAAAGCTGGAGAGTTTTACACTTTTACTGATGAATATTTTGATCCAACATTGTCGGCATTGATCGAAATTTGGGGATTTGGCAAAAATACACAACCAACTGTTGATACAGCTTCTGTGAAAAAGCATTTGAGTCGCGTTGGATTTGATGAAGCTTATGAAATAAAAGAAAAGGACATTGCCCTATTGAAGGATTCAGTAAAGATCAATTTTACAGCGATGGGAGAAGGCTTTGCTATTGATGAAATTGCTGATTTTTTTGAGTCAAAATCAATACAGAATTACAAGGTAGAAATTGGCGGCGAAATGCGAACAAGAGGGGAGAGTCCGAGATCAAAAAAATGGCTAATCGGTTTGCAAAATCCTGCGGCGGAAGATGATCCGAGTTTAGATCCTTTGATGGCGAAGTTGGAATTGGTGGACCAAGCTTTGAGTACATCTGGGAGCTATCGGAAATTCTTTGTAGATCAAAACGGCATTAAACGCGGCCATATCATCAATCCAAAAACTGGATTTCCTGTCAAACACGAATTGATTTCAGTTAGTGTTTTCTCAAAATCGGCAAGCTTAAGTGATGCCACTGCAACGGCATTAATGGCAATGGGTTTAGAAAAAGCTAAAACATTTTTGACAGAGCAAGAGCGTGTTGAAGCTTTCTTAATCTACGAAACAGAAGACGGATTGAAATCGTGGTCAACTCCAGGTTTTGTAACATAGGATTAATTACTTAAATAAAATCTGGTAAATTTTCTCAAAATTAGCATTGCCAAGCATCCAGGAAACTTGAGCATTATCTTCAGATTGGTTTTCTGGCTTTTGAATTTTAGGAGCTAAAATAAAGGTGATAACTGCAGAGACAGAGCCTATAACGCCGATACTTTCAGTGAATTGGGAAACGATAATCCAAAAAATAATATAAGTGATGATAAATAGGATAAGTCCTAATATCTTAGCCTTTTTGTAGATCATTTGAAAAATTTAAAGCAGCTACAAATTCAGTTTGTAGCCGCTTCAAAAATACAAAAAGCCTTTTGTTTTTAAGATTGATTTTTGACAATTTCAATTAACTCATCAACGACGTTAGGATTAAGCAATGTCGATGTATCTCCTAAGTTGTCAAATTCTTTTGAGGAAATTTTGCGCAAAATGCGGCGCATGATTTTTCCACTTCTTGTTTTTGGAACACTTTCTACAAAATGAATGCGGTTCAATTTTGCGATAGGACCAATTTTATTAGTGATCATCTGATTGATCTCTTTTTCTAAATTGGCTTTGTCACGCGAAGCGCCTTCCTCCTTAAGAATGATAAATCCTGCAAGTGCACTTCCTTTGACATCATGTGGATAACCAACAATCGCAGCTTCAGCAACAGCTGGATGCTCATCGATTGCATCTTCGATTGGTGCCGTTCCTAGATTGTGTCCCGAGACGATAACAACATCATCAACACGGCCAGTAATTCTGTAATAGCCAACTTCATCTCTGAGCGCGCCATCACCAGTAAAATACATATTTTTGTAGGTTGAGAAGTAGGTGTCAATATATCGTTGGTGATTACCATAAACCGTTCTCGCCATGCTTGGCCATGGATATTTGATACACAAACGTCCAGAAACAGAATTCTCTGTAATTTCCTCTCCATCTTCATTCATTAAAGTCGGTTGTATTCCAGGTAAGGGGAGTGTGGCATAAGTTGGTTTTGTTGGCGTCACATAAGGCAATGGCGAGATCATAATAGACCCTGTTTCAGTTTGCCACCAAGTATCGACAATTGGAGATTTTTTCTTTCCAATATTATCATTATACCAGTTCCATGCTTCTTCATTAATAGGTTCGCCCACACTTCCTAAAACTTTTAAAGAACTCAAGTCGTGTTTAGTGACATAATCAATGGATTGTTTTGCCAAAGATCTGATTGCAGTTGGTGCTGTGTAGAGTTGATTAACTTTATGCTTATCAATAATTTCCCAAAAGCGTCCAAAATCAGGATAGGAGGGAATTCCTTCAAACATGAGCGATGTGGCGCCATTTAGTAAAGGGCCATATACAATATAGCTATGACCTGTAATCCAACCGATGTCGGCGGTACACCAATAGACATCTCCTTTTTCATATTGGAAAACATTTTTAAAACTAAAAGCTGTGTTGACCATATAGCCGGCTGTAGTGTGCACCATCCCTTTTGGCGTTCCTGTAGAGCCAGAAGTATAAAGAATAAATAAAGGATCTTCAGCATCCATGATTTCCGCATCACATTCAGGACTTGCAGATTTCAGAAGTTCATGCATCCATAGATCACGGCCTTTTTTCATTGCTACTTTTTCATGTGTGCGTTTCACTACAAGTGTCTTTTCAATGCTATCACAACTTTCTAAGGCTTCGTCACAAATGTTTTTGAGATTGAGAGTTTTCTTACCGCGATAAGAACCATCGGAAGTGATGAGTAGTTTACATCCAGAATCATTGATGCGCGATGCAATTGCCGAGGAAGAGAAACCAGCAAAAACGACCGAATGAATTGCACCAATCCGCGCGCAAGCAAGTAAACTGACAGTCAGTTCAGGAATCATTGGGAGGTAGATACAAACGCGATCACCTTTTTGAATCCCTTGGCTTTTAAGTACATTAGCCATTTTATTGACTTGCTTGTGTAGTTTTCTATAAGTGATGTAAACTGTATCTTCATTTGGATTATTCGGTTCCCAGATAATAGCATTAGTGTTGGCTTGGTGATCGAGATGGCGATCAATACAGTTTTCAGTGATGTTAAGTTTTGCATTTTCAAACCATTTGATTTCAACATTTTTTTTATCCCAGGCTAAAATTCGATCCCATTTTTTATACCAATTGAAATTGCGATCGGCGATGGTGTGCCAAAAATTTTCTGTATCGTTTACCGAAATCCGATAGACATCAATATACTTGGCTAAAGAATCAATATTGTAGTAAGTGTCCGTTAAAGCACGCAGAGATTTTGTAACAATATCTTTATCGTAAGCAAAAGCACCTACTTTTTCCTGTTCAAAGCTTTCAATGATATCATTAATGACCATTGGATCTTCAATAGTGGAAGGGATGCTATATTTTTTGCCATCAACAATCTTTCGAAGTGTTTTGCGCAAAATTTTTCCACTTCTTGTTTTGGGTAAACGATGGACAACAACAACCTTTTTGAGAGAAGCAACGGCACCAACTTTATCACGTACTAATTGTATGATCTCAGATTCAAGTTTAAAGTGCTCATAATTTTCTTCTCCTGTTTTAGGAACTACAATCGCTAAAGGCACTTGTCCTTTTAAATTATCTTCCATTCCGATCACAGCGCATTCGGCAATGACATCATGACTTGCAATTGCTTCTTCTAGAGCGGCAGTTGATAAACGATGGCCGGAGACATTAATGACATCATCAATACGCCCCGTGATAAAAACATTATTGTCTGTATCCTTATAACCGCCATCACCTGAAAAATAATAGTCAGGAAATTTACTTAAATACCCTGCGCGGTAACGTTCTTTAGATCCCCATAAGCCACTCATAAAGCCAGGAGGGAGTGGCAGCTTAATTGCTACATAGCCTTCAGTTTCAGAAGATACAATATCACCATCTTCATTTAAGATGTCAACTTGATATCCAGGGACAGCACGACCGACAGAAGAAACCGGCTGATCAATAGGCGTGTCTGTATTCATGAAATTTGCGATAATTGGCCAACCTGATTCCGTTTGCCACCAATGATCAATGACAGGAACTTGTAGATGCTTTTGTGTCCATTTGAGAGTTTGCTCATCACAGCGTTCACCAGCTAAAAACTGATATTTAAGAGAGCTGATATTGTAGTTATTTAATAGTTTTCCTTGTGGATCTTCACGTTTGATTGCCCGAAAAGCAGTTGGCGCAGCAAACATCACATTGACTTGATGTTCTTCAATAACACGCCAAAAAGCACCAGCATCTGGCGTTCTAACAGGTTTACCTTCATATAAAACTGTTTTAGTACGATTGATCAAAGGTGCATAAGTGGTGTAGCTATGTCCGACAGCCCAACCAATATCAGAAGCAGCCCAAAAAGTTTCACCAGGCTTGGCATTATAAATATTTTTTAAAGAGTACTTTAAGGCAAGGGCGTAACCTCCTGTATCACGCATAATTCCTTTGGGTTTTCCCGTCGTTCCAGATGTGTATAAAACATACAGCGGATGATTTGAGGCTACAGGAATATAGTTGGCAGGTTCTGATTTTTCCACAAAGCTGTCATAATCAATATCATAATTTTGTTGTGGATTCTCAGCACCTAATTTTCTATTGTGAATGATGACATGCTCAGGTTTGTTTTTTGCTATTTCAATAGCCTCATCAACCATGGGTTTATAAGGAATAAGTCTGTCGATTTCAATGCCAGAAGTTGCAGTCAAAAGTACTTTGGGTTTGATATCATCGATGCGTAAAGCTAATTCTTTTGGTGCAAAACCACCAAAGACAACTGAATGTGTGATGCCAAGTCGTGCACAAGCTAACATACTAAATATAGCATGTGGAATCATCGGCATGTAAATCACGGCAGTATCTCCTTTCTCTAAACCGAGACTTTTTAATCCGCCTGCGAGTTTTTCAACTTCTTTTTTTAAATCTGCATAAGTGTATTTAATGACGTTTTGACGAACTGCTGAATCGTAGATCAAAGCAACTTCATCGCCATATCCATCTTCGATATGTTGATCAATACAGAGATAACTCATGTTCGTTTGTCCGTCTGTAAACCAATGATACATGCCATCATCAGATTGTTCTATTCCTTTTTGTGGTGGCTTTAGCCATTTGATATCTTGCGCTTGTTCTAGCCAAAACCCAGAAGGGTCAGCAATACTTTTCTTGTATTCTTCTTCGTAATTCATAGAAAATATTTTGTAATAATATGTTGTTGATTGTTGTGCTTTAATGTTAAAAAAAGCAAGGGTGTTACCAAAGATATGTCTTAGGTCTAAAATTAGCGAAAAAAATAGGATGTTATTTTGTTAAATAATAAAGGTTTTATAGCTTTAAAATTGAC
>JAKDUG010000148.1 GCA_030457805.1 Psychroflexus sp. | reverse complement strand
AAGACGAATTTTCATTAAAACATATTGTCAATACAGTCTCTGATGTCATCGGTGTGAAAGTCAAATTTGTGTCGGATTGTGTTGGTGAAGAAGTTGAAAAGGCCGCTGCCGAATTAAAAAATGGTGAAATTCTACTTATAGAGAATCTTCGTTTTCACGAAGAAGAAAAGGCAGGTGATAAAGAATTTGCACAAAAATTAGCCGGCTTAGCTGATGTCTTTATCAATGATGCTTTCGGAACGGCACACAGAGCACATGCTTCGACAACAGTTATTGCTTCATGTTTTGAGGATAAGATCGTCGGGGAGCTGTTACAAAAGGAGATTGAGAGTCTAGATAAAGTTCTCAACTCAACAGAAAAACCTGTGACTGCGATTATTGGCGGAGCAAAAGTCTCTAGCAAAATCACAGTCATCGAAAATATGCTGTCAAAGATTGATCATTTGATCATTGGTGGTGGGATGAGTTTTACATTTATCAAAGCTCAAGGAGGTGAAGTTGGCACATCATTAATCGAAGAAGACAAGATGGATCTCGCCTTGAGAATTATCGAAAAAGCAAAAGCAGAAAACGTTGAACTACATCTACCCGTCGATGTGATTTCCGCAACAGAATTTAGCAATACTGTAGACACAAAAGTTGAAAAGATATCCGCTATTTCGAAAGACAGAATGGGATTAGATGTTGGACCAGAATCCAATAAGCTTTTTGCTGACGTCATTGAAAAATCAAAAATCATTTTATGGAACGGCCCAATGGGCGTTTTTGAAATGGACAACTTCAAGGCAGGAACGATTTCGATCGGAAAAGCAATTGGTGAAGCAACAGAAAAAGGAGCCTTCTCACTTGTGGGAGGAGGTGATAGTGTAGCAGCTGCCAAAAAATTTGATTTAGCGGATCGAATGAGTTATGTCTCTACGGGTGGCGGTGCCATGCTCGAAATGCTAGAAGGAAAATCATTACCAGGCATAGAAGCTTTAAAATAATGGATACAATTTAGAAACACACAAGCCAGATGACAATGTCGGGCTTGTGTGTTTTAAAAGCGATTGATAAGAACTTAAATTTTTTCTTAGCATCTTTGTCAAAGATAAACGCACTATGACCAAACAAGGTTTTCCTAAAGCAGAACATCTCAAATCAAAAAAAGCCATAGACGAATTGTTTCTCAAAAGACAATCTGTCAAGGCATATCCGATACGTTTAATGTATCAACAGAATACAGAGCAGACCCATAAAGTCGGTTTCGTGGTTCCAAAAAGATTGGTCAAATTAGCTGTGAATCGCAATAAAATTAAACGTCAATTAAGAGAAGCTTATCGCATACAAAAACAAGAAATTGAAAAACTGCCGCCTCAAGATATGATGTTCGTCCTGATTGGTAAAAAACACTTATCTTATCCAGAAATAGATAAATGTGTACTGAAGAGTTTACGTCAATTAAAAAAAGAAACTGATGAAAAAGAAACTGATAATTAGCAGCCTAACACTTGTTATTCTAGGAAGTGTCGCTTTTAAAACAGTCAAAAATGATTTTTTTGAGATTGCAAAACAAATAGAAATCTTCACGAATTTGTATAAAGAAATTAACATGAATTATGTTGATGAAGTCAGCCCCGCAGAACTCATGGATACAGCCATATCAGCTATGCTGGCGGATCTTGATCCCTACACAGTCTATTGGAATGAACAACAAGTCATGGAAGGACGCATCAAAAATCAGGGAGATTACGCAGGGATTGGCGCAAATATCGAAAGTTTTACTGATAAAATTCTCATTAAAAGTTTAGATAAAAATTCTCCTGCTGATAAAGCAGATCTCAAAATTGGTGATGAAATTATTCAAATTGCTGCCATAGATATTTCTGACTATCAAGAAGATGCCGGTGAGCTTTTACAAGGTGAAACAGGCACAACTGTAAAAATAACTTTTAAGAGACATGGGAAAACACAAGAAACTAAATTAAAACGTGGAAAGCATGAAAAAAAAGCAGTGCCTTATCATGAATTACTCGAGGACAAAACAGGATATATTGCTTTAGATCAGTTTACAAAAACGGCTTCATCAGAAGTGATTTCTGCATTTAAAAAATTAAAAAGTGAAGGAGCATCACAGATCATTTTGGATTTGAGAAACAATCCTGGTGGTTTACTTTCAGAGGCCATCAATATCACAAATATCTTTGTTGAAAAAGGAACGACGATCGTCAAGACTCAATCAGTCATTGATAAATACAACAAAACTTACATCACACAAAATAAGGCTTTAGATACAGAAATACCCTTGGTTGTCTTAATCAATCAAAATAGTGCTTCCGCCAGTGAGATTGTCTCAGGAAGTTTACAAGATTTAGATCGTGCAGTGATCATTGGTAGCAGAAGTTTTGGGAAAGGCCTTGTACAAAGGCCTAAGAAACTCAACTACGGCACTCAAGCTAAAATAACGATTTCGCGCTATTACACACCAAGTGGCAGAAGCATACAAGCCTTGGATTATATCGATGGCGTTGCCGTTCGAAAAAAAGAAGAGACTTATCAGAAATTTGAAACCCGAAATGGGAGAGAAGTCTATAGTGGTGGTGGTATTCTACCCGATGTTTTGATTGATAATGAAGGCGCAAACGCGCTGACAAAAGCCTTAGATGAAGCTAATATGCTGTTCGGATTTGCCAATACTTATTATGCTGAAAATTCTCAACTTGATATTTCAAATTTTAAGACAAAGAATTTAGTATCTGACTTTAAGAAATACGTCGAGAAAAGTGATTTTGAATTTGAATCAAAAACTGAGCGAGAACTTCAGAAGTTAAAAGAAATAGCAAAAAAGGAGAATATTTATACAAGTGTTCATAAAGATTTTGAAGCCCTAAGAAAGAAAGTTTTAAACGCCGAAAATCATCTTTTTGATGACTCAAATGCCCAGTTGGAACTCAGTTTAGCTAAAGAAATTATCAAACGCTATACCTACCAAGAAGGGATTTATAACTATTTATTAAACAAGGGCGAGAGCATTGCTAAAGCCAAAAATATTTTAAATAATAGCAAGGCATATCAAAAGATTTTAAAGTAGATCTAGATCAAAAAAAAGCTTTGCTAAACAGAATTTAGCAAAGCTTTTTTAAATGTATTTGTCTAAAACTAAAGTTCTAAAGTCTCTCCAATATCAAGTAACATCAAGTCTTTATCTTTTTCATAAAATTTGCGTTTCGCAGCATCGTGATCAATTTCGATATAGCCAAAAGTATCATAGTGGTAACCGATGATTTTATCACAATTAATAAAATCACTTGCCACGATTGCATCTTCAACGTTCATGGTGAAGTTATCACCGATGGGCAAAATAGCTAAATCCAATTGCGTCTGCAATGGAATGAGTTTCATATCCATCGTCAAAGCCGTATCACCAGCTATATAAATATTCTTGTGTTCTCCTTCAACCACAAAGCCCCCTGGCTGACCACCATAACTCCCATCTGGAAAAGAAGAAGTGTGAATGGCGTTGACATATTTAACTTTTCCAAATTCAAAATCCCAAGAGCCTCCGTGATTCATCGGGTGAACCTCAAATCCCTTAGCTTCATAATAATTTGCTATTTCGAAGTTTGAAACAATCACAGCATTCGTGCGTTTTGCAATAGCTTCCACATCCAAAATATGATCCTGATGGGCGTGAGTCAACAAAATATAATCTGCTTTCAGGGCATCAATATCAATATGAGATGCTTTCTCGTTTCCTGTGATAAATGGATCCACAAGTAGATGAACATCTTGCATTTGAAGTCCTAAACTTGCGTGTCCGTAAAATGTAATTTTCATAAAGCCGTTATTTTGAGAATGAATTTACGAAAATTTAAAAAGAATGGAAAAATTAAATGTTATCAGCAGCAAACCATTCTGCAAAAGCAGTTTCTGTTTCACGTAATTTTAAGCTGTGAAGTTTTAAATTTGAGCCTAGCTTGGCTTTGATTTTATCAGCAAAATGAATGACCATGTTTTCACTCGTTGGCTGATAATCGACCAAAACAACATTGTGATCTGACTTTTTTAGGTCATTTGCCAAATCAATATGTGGTGTTTTTTGGTTTAAAACGATAGCGTGATCTAAGACATCAATAATTTCATGTTTAACAATTTTTTTTAAATCACCAAAATCGATGACCATTCCGCATTTCACATTTGACGTATCAGCTATGGGTTCACCGAGAACACACACATCGAGTTTGTAACTATGTCCGTGAATATTTTTACATTTACCGTCATAACCGTACAAAGCATGTGCTGTTTCAAAAGTAAATTGCTTTGTTATTCTAATCTTTGCCATTGTTCTATATTCTTGGACAAAGATATAAAATTTGCCTCTGTGGTGAAGATGAATAAAAAATGAAACTTCAAATACTGATTTTAGTCAGTTGAAATATAAATTTTTGATCCACAATCATCTTTAATTCTAATGCATTTAGCGCTCCAGTTGCAGTTGATTGAGTTTGCGATACAAGCCGTTATCCTTGGTCAATAAATCTTGATGCGTGCCATTTTCAACAATCTGACCTTGATCAACAACAATGATTTGATCGGCATTTTTAATAGTAGAGAGACGGTGTGCAATCACAATTGAAGTTCGGTTTTTCATCAACTCATCAAGTGCATCTTGAACCAGTTTTTCTGACTCTGAGTCTAATGAACTTGTGGCTTCATCAAGAATTAAAATCTTAGGATTTTTGAGCACTGCTCGTGCAATCGCGACACGTTGACGCTGGCCACCAGAAAGCTGCACACCACGCTCACCGACTAAGGTGCCATAATTGTCAGGAAAAGACATGATAAAATCATGGGCATTTGCTTTTTTAGCGGAAGCAATAATATCTTCTTTTGAAGCTTCGGGACGCCCGTAAGCAATGTTTTCTAAAATACTACCTCCAAACAAAAATACATCTTGAGGAACAATGGCCATTTGTGAACGCAACTCATATAAACAAAAGCTATCAGCTGGTTTTTTATCAAATAAAATAGTACCAGAATTCGGTTGATAAAAATTGAGAATAAGCGCTGCCATCGTTGATTTACCAGAACCACTTGGGCCAGCGATGGCGATAGTTTCGCCTTTTTCAGCTTTAAAATTAATGGATTTTAAGACTTCAAAATCTGAGCGTGATGGATAAGAGAAATTAACATTACTAAATTCTAATTCACCTAAAATTTGTTGTTCTTTTTTTGATTTTTCAATATGTTCTGGCTTTTCATCAATCAGATCAAAAACACGTTCAGTGGCGCCAATTGCCTTCTGAATTTGTGCATACTGCATAGGTAAACCTCCTATAGAGGCCCCGACAAAAATGGTATATAAAATAAAAGTAATTAATTCTGATTGGGTGAGTTCA
>JAKDUG010000147.1 GCA_030457805.1 Psychroflexus sp. | reverse complement strand
AATAAAGTCTATTTAACCAGTTGTGCATTTTAAATATTGCTCATTTTTATGTTATTGATGTTTCAAAACCAAAACAAGTTTTTGATTATCAGAAAAATGGATAACTTTTTTTAAAAAAACATAATGCTCAACGAGTTTAAAAAGCCAGATTACTTTTTAATAAAGCAATCTGGCAAACATAAAAAATCAGGCATTCACTCATTAATTTTTTGATCACTATTCAAATGAAGTTCACTTTGAACTGGATTTGGATACATAGATACTTCAATTTGTTCAAAATTATGATTTGATAATGTTTCTACTTCAAAAGTTAGCATAACTGAATCATTTATATCTGAACTACAATCAGTGATGATGTAAAAATCGTATCTTCTAGACTCTAAATCATTAATAAGTACATTGTTGTTCCCTATTGGTAAACTGCCTTGTTTAATGATGTTGTTATCTGATAATTGATAGCCTTTAAATTTATTAAAAAATAATTTTTATCTTTTAATAAATTTTTCTGTGAATGATTTATTTTCTTTTGTCGTGATTTCAAGAATGTATGCGCCTCCTGAAAGTTGATCAACATTTAAAGTTTCAGCAGTTGTGCTCTCAAGCAATTGCTGTCCCATCATGTTGTAAATCGATAAACGTTCTAATTCAAAAGATTCTAAACCTTGAATGTTTAATTCATTTTTGACAGGATTTGGGTAAATACTTAAATCGGCTAACTCAGAAAAATCCTTGTTTGATAAAGTGCCATTTGCATAAACAAAATTATCATAATAAGCATCGCCACCGTAGTTGTTATGCAACATATTAAAACCTTCAATATTTTCTGAAGTAAAGTTATCACCCGTATAAATCAAGACATCATCCATATAATATTTAATCTCTGCTGCACTAACCTCTATTTTAATGCTGTACCAAGTATTTGGAATCCATGATGCACCATCAATATAATCTGAGCCATAAGTAATATCAGAAATAACATATACTTGCCCCTGATTTTCCATAGCAAAACCTGCTACTGGCACAAAATCTTCATCAGCATCAATACCATAAAGCGTCAACTCAAAGTCGGCACCCAGTGTTTCTGTCACCATAACATCATAAGAAAATACAAAATCTTCGTAAGATTTTGGTGTGTCAAATGTTTTAGCAGCGCCAAAAATTGGTAGCCATTGCCAATCATAACTTGGCTCAAAAGCATTTTTAAAAGAAAAACTGCCGTCTGAAGCTTCTTCATCTGTCACAACTTGGTTTTGAAGAAAGTTACCATCGCTGTCTACTGTTACTTCCCATCCGTTTTGGGTGTTTAAAGTTGCTAATTGGTAACCTTCACTGGCTTCAAAAGAAATCGTTTCTTGTGCAGAGACAAAACCAAAAAACAAAATCATCAATCCTAATGCGTAATTTTTTATCATTATTTAAATTTTAAAATGATTTGACAATATATCAAATACTTGCAAAGTGTCCGCTTTTCCAATAAACATTAACAATAAAAAGACCACTCCTTTTCAGAAGCGGTCTTTCCAAAAACACAAATTTATAGATTTGAAATCTACTACTGAACAATCAACTTTTTAGTTTGTTGTGTATTGTTTGTTATTATTTGAACAATATATGTGCCACTACTTAAATCTGAAACATCAAGCTTTGTTTGAGCAAATTGAGAAGACACACCTATTTTTTTACTTACCATCAATTGACCTGTTAAGTTGTAAACCTTTACTTCATAATCAGAAGCTTTTGCGTTATCAAACACTAATTCAACTAGACCGTCACGCGTCGGATTTGGATATAACCCAAAGCTAAAACTATTTTCAATTTTCTCTAAGCCTAAAGTTGTTGTGACGTCTTCTGTTGTAAAATCAATATTACCGGTTGAGCTTCCTTCAAAACTTGTAAAGACAAGACGATAAATTGTTTCATCGGCATATTTGACATAAAAAGCTTTGTCAGAATTGACTGTATAACCAGAACCGCCAAAACTCTTCCAATCATATCCAATTGTATTGATCTCTTCACTATAAGTTAAATCTACTGAATTATTTTGGCCATTTGGCTCGTCGCGTTCAGCAACCATCAAGTTAGGATTTTGCAAAACTCCTGTTACCGTATATGGCATCGGCCCTTCACTACTTGGGTATTCAGTTGTAAACTTTGTAAAAGTTAAGTCCCACTGATCTTGTGCTGGAGCAATACTCACAGCTGCATTCGTTTCTAAATTATAATAATTAAAGAAGTTGTTCGGATTTTCAGTGTTATCTAAAGTTACTATTTCATCTGCACTCCAAGTTGCATTTGTGTCGTCCCACGTACTATATTTAAAAGTGTAAGCTCCATAAAAGTTTTCAATAAAGAATTTTCTGAAAGTTCCATCTGCATATTTCAATACAAAAATGATACTTCCTGTCACCTGATGGTTAGCTGAATTATACTCACCCCAACCATAAGTAGCTGATCCCTGCATAAATGCACCATCTGCCCAACTCACTTCTGAGTTGTAAAGAATACTCCATTGGCTTTCATTACTTACATCAATATTACTCCAATCTGAAGCCTGATTTGAAGCTTCATAAACTTCTATGCCTTTTGCGTCGTTTACACGAATTCCCATATCATAAGAACTTGTTCTTAAAAAAGCAAGATCCCAAGCATCTATCGATAAACTTGATTGTTGATCTGTACTGATTTTATAAAAAACCTGATTTGCATAACTTGCGCCCATACTAACTGTTTTCGTCGCTTCTTGTGCCTGAACCTGAATTGCCACCATAAAAATGACAACAAAATGTAATAAATGTTTCATTGTAAAAATTGTTTGAATTGTTTGAATTGTTTGAATTGAAAATTGTTTTTATTCTAAAAGCTTAAATTCGAATTTTGGATATCCTCTGTCTCCATCTTGGTTAGTTAAACTCAAAAAACGAAGTTTGTAATAGTTCCCATTTGGGTCTTGAACAACATAAAATGGTGATTGAAAAACCTGACCAGAAAAAACATCTCGCCAAGACTCACCAATGGCTCTTTGATCTACTTTAAAAGCATTCTGATCAATATCATTTAATGAAAATTCGTTATAAGTTAAACCTGAAATTTCATCTGCTTTATATGCTTTTGCTCCAGCCTTCCTATTATGTAATACAAAATCTGAGTAGCCATAACTACCAGCATCTTCAATTAGATTTGTAAAAACTGTAAAATTGATATCCCAACGGTCCTTTTCAGGTTCAACGGAAACAAAATTTTCTGTATCAAAACTGAAAAAATTAAAATTGTAAGATTCGTTTTTAGAAATTGTGATTTCTTGATGAGTGCTTGCATCCAAGTCAGCATATTGTAAAAGATATGCATCGCCAGATTTTAAAATTCTGATTTTTTTCCAACCGCGAGGTTCTCCTGCAATACTTACCGAACCCGAGTTTGCGTCATTTTCTCCTACTTCATAACCAAGATTGAGTAAGTAAACTTTATTTTCATTTGCTTGTAATTTCACTTCATCAATAGCCGTTTTTTCTATATTTCCGTCTGGATGATCAACATAAGCTTCATTCGTTGGGTCGAAAGTACCTACCGCAACTTTTGATTTTAAGTGACTGACACTTTGCTCTGTAACAGCATCAATGTCAGTACTCTCTATAGCTTTTGCAGCCATATAAATTGATGAGTTTATCACAACTCTATCGTGATTTCCGCCATAAAAACCAAGATCCCAATGATCACGCTGGACTTTCTTCTGACTTTTGCTGCTCAAATCAATATAAACTTGATAAGCTTCAGCCGGTCCTCCAATATCAGGACTTAAACTTCCGCCCAAAGTTGGAGAAGCATTAACTTGATACTGTATATTGCCTTGTATTTGAGAATTGAGATAATCAATTTGTGTGATTTTAAAGTCTATTTCAGATGTTTCATCAAGGTTTTGATTCAATTTTTGAAAGCGTATTTTCTGTGAGGTTTGCCCTGCTTCAATTGCAACGGAAATCTGACCATTTTCTGCAGAAGGCTGCGTCACAAAATCTTGACCGTAAACAGCATTAAATGTTTGAAGGCTAATTGAAACTTCGCCATCTATTTCTGCAATATCAGAGTAAACCAAGGGAATATCAAACTCACTTCCTGCTTCAAGATGGTTAATAGACAACTCTTCAAAAGCAACCACAAACGGATCTTCAGTTAACGATTTATCATCACTGCAACTTGTAATAAATATTATGACGACGAGTATTTTAAAAAAATTAAAATCTAAAGATATCATGATGTTATAAGTTTAAATTATATTGTAATCTCAAAAAGTATGAGCGACCATAAGCAATACTTTGGGCACTTGGCGCATCTGAATGAGCGCCTCCACTAAAAGCTGTCGTATTAATGGAGTTAACATCTAAAAGATTACGTATGCCGAGTGTTGCCACCCATTGATTATTAAAAAATGATTTTTTAAAAGAAGCATCTAACCAACCATAAGCTTCCGTTTTTCCTTTGTCAAAAACTAAATCTCCGAGATCATTTTCTTTTTGAACAAATTGGTATTGTTGTCCGATATGTTTGAAATAAAGTGTAAAAGCTGCATCGATTTTTGGCAACTCATAATTAAGGTTTGCATTCATCTGAAAATGATATAAGTAATCATCTTTTACATTTTCACTTGAGTCTAATGTTTTAGAAACACCTTGAAGTGATAAGCCTAAATTTAACTGGATATTTTTATAAAAAACTGAGTTTTCGGTATAAATTCCATGTGTTTTAAAAGCATCAATGTTGGTGAATTTATAGGTTAACGGACTTTCACTCGCGATGCTTAATTCAATACGATCTTGAATATCAATATAAGATGCGCTGATTTTTGATTTTAAATTAATCTCATCAGATAATTGAAAATTCTTTTTTAAATGAACAAAAACAGAGTAACCTTTCTCAGGATTCAAATCAGGGTTTCCTTGCACATCGTGATTAACATCAACGAAGTAAGTGTAAAGCTCCTCGTATGTAGGTGTTCGGTTTGATGACCCAACAACGGCTCTTAACTGATAGTCATTATCGAAATTATATCTTGAACTTAAAGACAGCATATACTGCTCATCAAAAAGATTTGAAGTAGAGATTCTTGCTCCTGGACGTACAGAAAAACGCTTAGAAAATTGATGCTCTAAACTTGCAAAAAGATCATAATGATTCAATTTTTGTGAAGTTTCTTCATCTGATGATGCGACTGACATCGAAAATGGAGAGCCTTGACCTTTTTCCAAATTAACCTCATAACCTAATTGTAAACTTGTTGATTCTGTATTTAATATTTTACTGATAAAACCTCTTGAAAAGAATACTTCTCGCTCTAGGTATTGTGATTTTTTGACATTCGTTTTTTGATCTTGCCTAATCACATAAGTATAGCG
>JAKDUG010000146.1 GCA_030457805.1 Psychroflexus sp. | reverse complement strand
ATGGTGATTTTATTTACATTAAATAAAATAAATTTTTCACATCGTCGAGTTCAGGAATAAAGTTCATTTCAGTTCCTATGTTTAATTCTTGTGCTAATTTATAAGTTAACTTTAGCGTAGAGAAATCCTCGATAGCAAAACCTACAGAATCAAAAAGAATAGTACCATGTGTCTCGACGTTTACTTTCTTTTCTCCTCTGACAACTTCATATAGCTCTGTACAAGTAAAGTCATCAGGTAATTGCTGAATTTCTCCTTCAATCTTACACTGCTCTAAAAATTCACAAACAATAAATGAAGACTCAACTAAATCTTTACCAATTTCAGTTTTCCCAGGACAATCTCCTCCGATAGCATTGATATACACATCAGAAGTAATCATGTCTTTTGTTAGGATTGTCTGATTTCTTTTATCAGCAGTGCATACTGTAATAATATCTGCGCCTTGAACTGCTTCTTTAGCATTTTCGCAACGTGTCAACTTGATATCAAAGCTTTTGATGTTACGCTCAAACTTATCCATTGCCTTAGCGTCAGTGTCAAAATAGCGTACTTCTTCAAGTGGGAAATACTCTTTAAAGGCTAAGAATTGAAATTCACTTTGTGCGCCAGTTCCTATTAATGTTAAAACCTTAGATTCTTTTTTTGCCATATGTCTAGCAGCCATCACAGAGTTCGAAGCCGTTCTTAATGCTGTTAACAATGTCATCTCTGTGTACATCAGGGGAGCACCAGTTGAAACTTCAGATAATTGTCCTGTCCCCATAACAGTCATTTTATTTTGCAATGGGTTTTTTGGGTGTCCGTTTACATATTTAAAACTGTATAGCTTATCATCAGAAATTGGCATTAATTCAATGACACCATCAGGAACATGATTTGCAAGTCTAGGAGTTTTGTCAAATGTCTCCCAATTTGAATAATCTTCTTCTAAGGTTTCGATTAATCTTTTGTAGAATGTTGGGTATCCAACAGTACTAACCATTTTTTTAATATCCTCTATCTGTAAAGCTTTCATTTTGCCGTTTAATTTAGTTATTTACGTGCAAAAGTACGAAAAATTAATCTTTTTGAGTAAGTTTTAGCTTTTTTTAGCTTTTTAAGCATCCTGTCTATTTATTTTTTAGAAGAAAGCAAAAAGACTTTTCATGATGTGACTTCATCAATTATTATAGGCGTTTTTTCTCAAGGCGATAAAAGACTGAATGCTACTTTGGGAAAAATCGGAAATTAAGTGTAATTAATTAATCTTGCTTAATACGTTCAGCTAAGAGCTTTTTAGCTCTTAAAATTTTAACCTTAACATTGTTAATAGGTTGGTCAAGTTCCTCTGCAATGGCTTTGTAACTGAGTTCCTTAAAATACCTTAAGTGAATGACTTCTTGATAATGAGGTTTTAAAGTTTTTATATAACCCAGTAATTTTGACAGATTTTGCTCTGTTATTATTTTGTCTTCAACTGTCGGTTCTATATCGGCAATCTGATAAGCATTATTGGCATCGATATCAGCGGTTTTGATATTTTTCTTGCGATGCAAATCAATCTGAATATTCTTAGAGATTGTCAGAAGCCAGGTCTTAAAATTATATTGGGGTTGATACTGATTTAGTTTGTCAAATGCACGCGCAAAAGTTTGAATAGAAATTTCTTCTGTATCATAGACATTCTGCGTGCGTTTGAGTTGAAAAGCATAAACATTATCCCAATATTTATCGAGTAATTTTTTATAAGCAGCTTGGCTGCCATTTTTTGCTTTTTTGATATTTATTTCATCTGACATAGACCTATTTTAGGACCAGAATTTTGGTTTTCGAAGTGAATTTTGAATTAAAATTAAAGTCTGAAAGGTAACTAAATTTAAATCTACTAAAGGCCAAAACCATTTAATTTGTTGGTTTCCTATCAAGTTTTGATGCCTTCTAAAAACAGCCGTTTTTAGAATAATAAAAATGAGAATGCACCACAATATATGTACTGAATGTGTGAGTAAAATTAGACTGAGTGCCCAGAAAAATAAAAGACTTAACCCATTTAAAGAGAGCATCACTTGGTCTTTTAATTTATAAACTGGCGCTGTGCTATAATGTCTTCTTTTTTGTCGCCACCAACTCTTTAATGTCGATTTTCCTTGGCTGAAAGTGAAACTCTCAGGTGTGGTTAAGATAGCAATAAACTTTTGAGGGACGCGCTGTACAAACATGTCATCATCACCAGATGTGAGGTTTTGATCAAGTTCGTATTGGCTGTACTTATCGAATATTGATTTTGAGAAAGCCATGTTTCTCCCCAATCCCATATAAGCCCTATTGTGCTTGGCAAAACTCAAAAATTGTATTGCAGTTTGATAGGTTTCATGTCGGATCAATTGATTGAGGTAAGTTTTTTCGGCACTGTAGGGTGACACGCCTAAAATCATCTGTTTTCTAGTTGATAGCTGCGCTAAGAATAAATGTGCCCAGTCAGGAGTAGCCGGTTGACAATCTGCATCCGTCACCAAGATATTTTTAAATTGAGCTGCTTTGACACCAGCGGTCAGCGCATTTCTTTTTGATTTATCAGATGTGATTAAACGAATGTATTTCAGATTCGTATATTTTTTTTGAAATTGAAAAACTACTTTTTCGGTGTGATCAGTAGAGTTGTCATCAATAAGAATAACTTCAAAACTGACTTCTCTTTGGCCGAGAATAGAAGTGAGGTTTTTTGTCAAATTTTGCGCTTCATTATGTGCACAAATGAGAATAGAAATGCCTGTGTGAGTTGGTTTTTTTAAGACTTGGTCTTTTGAGGAAAGCTTTGTTTTGAGGAAAAGGAAGTTGAGGGCAATTTGATATAAAAAAGCCCCTAGATAAATGAAAAGTAAAAAGTTAAGCCACAAGACTGCACTTACTGTTTATCAGAACCGCTACAATCTGTTTGCTCTTCAGGTGATTTGCCGCAAAAGCTACAAGACTCTCCTCCTTTATTCAAGAAAGGACTTTGACTTGCACATGTTCCTGCAAATTTACCATCTTTTTTACCCCATATCTTGATTGCAATTCCTGCAACAGCAAGACCTAATAATACGATTGTGATCAATAATAATTTCATACCACAAAGTTAATGATTCTAATTAAAATATGTTGACTTCTGGTTCTAATTCAATGTTAAAACGCTCTTTTACTTTTGATTGGACGAATTTGGCTAAATTCAGAATATCCTCTCCGCTTGCATTGCCGTGATTGACAAGTACCAAAGCTTGGTCCTTGTGCACACCAGCATCACCATCGCGATATGCTTTTAAACCAACTTGATCTATAAGCCAACCCGCAGGTATTTTGTAGGCATTATCAGATATTTTGTAATAGCGCAAATTTTCCTTTTCTGACAAAAGGTGAAATTCATCACCTGAAATAACCGGATTTTTAAAGAAGCTTCCAGAATTACCAAGTTCATTTGGATTGGGGAGTTTGCTTGAGCGTATTGCAATAACAGCATCTGACACATCTTTAATCGTCGGTTTAGTAATTTTTTTTTGTGTCAAAGTCTCTTGAATGGAACCATACTCAAGATGCAATTGATGTTTCTGTTTGAGCAATCTAAAACTCACACTCGTGATGACATATTGACCTTTCAGTTTATTTTTGAAAATAGACTGTCGATAGCCAAACTCACATTCTTGAGCTGTGAAAGTTTTAAAACTTAAGGTTTGTCTGTGAATTGCTGTACAAGACAAAAAGTGATCTTTGAGTTCAATGCCATAAGCGCCAATGTTTTGTATAGGGGAAGTGCCGACATGACCTGGAATGTATGACAAGTTTTCTAAACCACCATAATTGCGTTCAATACAGTATAAAACGAATTGATGCCAATTTTCTCCAGCTGCAACTTTTAAATCTACAAAATCATCAGTTTCCTGAATGACTTCTATACCTTTTAAGTTGATGTGTACAACTGTTTCTTCAATATCCTTTGTCAACAGCATATTACTGCCACCTCCTAAAATGAAAATCTCAGACGCGTAAAAACGTCTGAGAACTTCTTTTAATTCTTTTTCTCTTGAAATAGAAATGTACTGTTCAGCAAGAACATCAATTCCAAAAGTATTCATCTCTTTAAGAGATTTATTTTTCGCGATTTCGATCAAGCTTTGTATGCTTTTAAGGCTGCCTCTAAAATAGTAACAGCGTCTAAAATGTGTTTTTCCTCAAGAACATAAGCAATCCTGATTTGATTCATACCTGTATTTGGCGTTGAATAAAAACCAGCAGCAGGAGCAACCATAACAGTTTTCCCATTGAGGTCAAAGTCAGATAAAAGCCATTTCGCAAAATCCTCAGCATCAGCAACAGGCAATTCGGCAATACAATAAAAAGCACCTTTAGGCTTGGCAACTTTAACGCCTTCAACTTTAGAAAGAGCCTCGATTAATGTATTTCTTCTTTTGACGTATTCCTGATTGACTTCTTCAAAGTATGCATCAGTTGTGTCAAGAGCAGCTTCACTCGCAATTTGTGCAAATGTTGGTGGACTTAAGCGCGCTTGTGCAAACTTCATCGCTGTTTTCATCAATTCTGTATTGCGCGAAACAATACAACCGATGCGTGCACCACACATACTGTAACGTTTAGAGACAGAGTCGACCATGATTGCATGTTTGTCAAGCCCTTCAACATTCATGATAGAATAATGTTTGGCACCATCATAAGTGAATTCGCGATAAACTTCATCTGCGATGATGAAAATATCGTGTTTGACAGCGAGGTCTGCCAATTGTTTAACTTCGGCTTCTGTGTATAAATAGCCAGTTGGGTTGCCAGGATTACACATCACAATCGCCTTTGTTTTAGGTGTAATTTGTGCCTCAAACTCTTCGATTGGAGGTAGGGCGAAATTATCTTCAAACTTTGATTTGATAGCCTTGACAGTGACGTTAGATGCTGTGGCAAAACCGTTGTAATTGGCGTAAAATGGTTCAGGAATAATGATTTCATCACCTGGATCAGTGACACTTCCCATGGCAAACATTAAAGCTTCAG
Source organism: Psychroflexus sp. (assembly GCA_030457805.1). GTDB lineage: Bacteria > Bacteroidota > Bacteroidia > Flavobacteriales > Flavobacteriaceae > Psychroflexus. The sequence goes on along the minus strand of JAKDUG010000146.1, from coordinate 373 downwards.
AACCACCGGTTGTCACAATAAGTTCATCCTTTGTGATTTTGATACCATTTTTTTGATAATACTTTGCGAGTTTGGTTTTATAAGAATCAAAACCAGATGACGGGCTGTATGATAAAATATCAAGATCGTTATTTTTAACGGCTTCCAGGGCTTGTTTTGGTGTTGGAATGTCTGGCTGACCAATATTTAAAAAATATATTTCTTTGTTTTGGGCTTTTGCTTCATCAGCAAAAGGCGCTAATTTTCTGATCGGAGACTCAGGCATTGAAATACCCTTCTTAGAAATCTTTGGCATCTGTCTGTTTTTATGCAAAAATGCAAAATATAAATCTATTCTAGAAGCTTTAAGAACAGATATAAATCAGTTTTTGGT
>JAKDUG010000145.1 GCA_030457805.1 Psychroflexus sp. | reverse complement strand
TCTCAGTTATCTCGTGCTGTTGAAACAAGAGGCGGAAGTAAAAGACCTTTACTAAGTGACTTGAGAGAATCTGGTGCAATTGAGCAAGATGCGGATATTGTCTCATTTATCTTTAGACCTGAATATTACGATATTGATACCTGGGATGATGGCTCGGAAGAAAGCACAAAAGGTCAAGCCGAATTTATTATTGCAAAACACAGAAATGGTGGACTTGACAACATCAGACTGAAGTTTATTGGCCAACTTGGTAAGTTTGATAACTTAGATAACTTCGGTTCAGAGTTACACGAAATTAGCTCAAGTATGAATGATGATGATATTTCAACACAAAATTTACCTAAAGGTGAAGATGTTTTTGGACCATCTAGTCCAAATCTTCATGACGACGATGACGGTGTTCCTTTTTAATAAAAGAAAACTTATGAAAACTAAGCTTTTTATTGTTTTGTTTTGTTTAACTCAATTCACATGGGCGAATTTTATTTTAATTCCTATGGATTATGAATCTCAAAGTCAGCATTTAAAAGCTTATGGTATCACTTATTGGTTGCTTGAAAAAAACACAAAAGTACAATGGTTGCTTAATCATCGGGGTGGCTCGTTTCTAACCACAGCATCAGATGAATTAAAAAGAGAATGCACAATTCGCGGTGTTGATTATGAGATACTTTCAACAAATGAAGCTGAAAACTTATTAAAAGAAATTGACAGCCCTTCACTAAACAAAAGTTCGATCACTTTAGAAAAAGCTCCTAAAATTGCAGTTTATACACCAAGCGGAAAAGCACCCTGGGACGACGCGGTGACGATGGTTTTGACTTATGCTGAAATTCCTTATGAAAAAATTTATGATAAGAATGTTTTAGAAGATGAACTTCTCCTTTACGATTGGCTTCACCTTCATCATGAAGATTTTACAGGACAATATGGTAAATTTTATAGAGCCTATCGCGCAAGACCTTGGTATATCGAACAAAAAAAAGAGGCCGAGGCTTTAGCTGAATCTTTAGGTTTTGATAAAGTCTCAGAATCTAAACTTGCTGTTTCTAAAAAAATTCGTGATTATGTTGTCGGCGGCGGATTTATGTTTGCGATGTGTAGTGCAACAGATTCTTTTGACATCGCACTTTCTGCAGAAGGTGTAGATATTTGCGAACCCATGTTTGATGGTGATGCGAGCGAACCTGGCTATCAAAATAAGATTGATTACGAGAAGACATTTGCTTTTACAGATTTTATTCTTGAAAAAAATCCGATGGTTTACGAATATTCATCAATTGATATGACTGACAAAAGGAAGGTTCCTCAGGATAAAGATTACTTTACTTTAAGCGAATATTCAGCAAAATGGGATCCGATACCAACGATGCTTACACAAAACCATACAGCAATGGTTAAAGGTTTTATGGGACAAACAACAGCGTTTAATCCAAACCAGATTAAGTCTCACGTTTTGGTATTAGGAAAAAACAGAATCAATAATGAAGCACGTTATATTCATGGCATTAAAGGGAAAGGATTTTTCACTTTTTACGGTGGCCATGATCCAGAAGATTACAGACATATGGTTGGTGATCCCAAAACAGAGTTGAAGCTTCACCCAAAATCTGCTGGTTATAGGCTGATTTTAAATAATATTTTATTTCCTGCGGCAGAAAAAAAGAAAAAGAAAACTTAATCAAAAAGTTTCTTTTTACGTAATTCAAAGTTTTGTCCTAAATAAACTTTACGCACCATTTCATCTTCGGCTAATTCTTCAGGCACGCCATGCTTTAATATTCTACCTTCAAACATCAAGTAAGTATGATCGGTAATTGCAAGCGTTTCTTGAACATTATGATCTGTAATTAAAATACCGATATTTTTCTTTTTAAGTTGAGCAACAATCTTCTGGATATCCTCAACAGCAACGGGATCAACACCTGCAAAAGGTTCATCTAGTAAAATGAACTTAGGATCAGTAGCTAAAGCGCGTGCAATTTCAGTACGTCGACGCTCACCACCAGAAAGCAAATCACCTCTGTTTGTTCGAATATGGTTTAGGCCAAACTCTTCAATTAGGCTTTCCATTTTTTCTTCTCGTTGTTTTTTATTCATTTTAGTCAGCTCCAAGACACTCATTATATTGTCTTCGATACTCAATTTTCTAAAAATTGAAGCTTCTTGTGCGAGATAGCCAATGCCGTTTTGCGCACGTTTATACATTGGATACTTTGTAATATTCGTATCGTTCAGAAATATCTTTCCGCCATTTGGCTTGATCAGCCCAACAATCATATAGAAAGAAGTTGTTTTCCCTGCACCATTTGGTCCAAGCAAACCGACGATTTCTCCCTGACTCACTTCCAGCGAAACACCTTTCACGACGTTAACTCCTTTGTAAGATTTTATGATATTTTCTGCTCTTAAAGTTGCAACTGATTGATCCATTTTAAATTATTTTAATTTTTTGTGCGCATTGTTTTTACTGATAAACATTTCGATAACACCTATTAGAATCAGCAAGTAAGCAAACAATTCTATACCTTCTTGTGCTCCTGTTTTGAGTGGGTATACAAAATCTTCAAGAGAAATGATTTTTTCACCTTTAGCCTCAGCAACACTTTTCACATAAATCGGTTCCATCAACCAATTCCATATTTTTTTGCTCCCAAAAAGTCTTGAGAAAACATGTAATGTCAAGAAGCCAATGATAAAAATTCCGAATCCGTAAGATTTTGATAGACTAAAAACATCTTTAATAAATGCTTTTCGTTTACTGATTATTAAATAAACAGTGGGTATAAAAACAACAAGTGCTAAAATTTGCCATGCGTAATCGAATAGATTATAATTGAGCCAAAAATCAAACTCTCTTATGAAATGCACCATCAGCATGCCTGCCATGGCATAATTGAAAATTTTAAACTTTTGGAATCTCGTCGCAATTAATGAAAAAATAACAGCAAGAATCAAGAAAACTTCTTGAAAAATTTCAATCATCTCTTCCTCAAGAACTTGTCCATTGGCAAAATCTTGCTTGATGATTAAGGCAACTGAAAGCATTGCTAATGCATATAAGACAATTCTAACCGCTAAAGGCGTAAGCTTTTTATAATTATTCATTATTACCCAATTTTTCTTCTAAGGCATCCCAATATTCATAAGCTCTCCTCAAATGTGGAATAACAATTGTTCCGCCAACCAAAGTTCCTATACTCATGGCTTCAACAACTTCAACTTTTGTAAATCCAGCTTTATAGCTTGATTCTAAGTGGTATTTAACGCAGTCATCGCAGCGCAAAACCAATGAAGCTACTAAACCAAGAAGTTCTTTCGTTTTTTTATCTAATGCTCCTTCTGCAAAAGAGTTTGTGTCTAAGTTAAAAATTCTTTTAAGGACTTTGTTGTTATCCTTCAAAATTTTATCATTCATTCGTGCTCTGTACACATCGAATTCTTCTACTAAATCACTCATTCTAAATATCTAATTATAAATTTAACTTAAGCATTTTGACGCGCTCTTCTTTTCTGTCTTCTCACAACAATCCTTGAAATAAAAATACTGATTTCATAAAGAACTAATACAGGAATTGCCACGATCACTTGACTCGCGATATCTGGCGGAGTAATAACTGCCGAGATAATCAGGATAAATACAAGTGCATATTTACGATGTTTTCTTAAAAACTGAGGCGTGACTAGTCCTAATTTTGTCAGAAAATAAATAATGATTGGGAGTTCAAATATCAATCCGCAAGCTAATACAGACGCACGAACCAAACCGATATAAGAATCTAAATCAAAATCATTAAAGACTTCAGAGCTAATTGTATAATTTCCTAAAAAGTTGATAGATAAAGGTGTGATGACGTAATAACCGAATAAAACACCTATGAAAAATAAAAATGAAGAAAAAACAATAAACAAACGTGCGTATTTCTGTTCATTCATACTTAAAGCTGGCTTTAAGAAAGACCAAAACTGATAAATCACATAAGGGAATGCAATAATGAAACCTGCAGTTATGGATGTCCAGATATGCGCACTGAACTGCCCAGCGACTTTTCGACTTTGAATTCGAAAAGGAAGCTCATCAAAACAGAAACTTTTTTCGAAACCTAAGGTTCTAGAGAATTGACACAAAACATCATAAGTTACAAAGCTAGCATCTTTGGGTGCAAACAAAATTCCAAAAGTGATATCCTTTAAAACAAAAGCGACAGCTCCACCTAATAGTATTGCTAAAACAGAACGAACTAAATGCCATCTTAAATCCTCAAGATGATCCATAAATGACATATTTGCTGGATCTTTTTTGCGTTTTTTCTTTGCCATTTTATATAATTCCTTCTTTTACTAGATTATGGATATGCACCACGCCAGCGTATTTTCCATTTTCCTCAGATATCACTTGAGAGATATCATTGGTTTCCAAGATTTCCATCGCATCAATCGCCATCGCATCATTTGAAATAGTTTTAGGATTTTTACTCATAATATCTTTCGCTTTCAGCTGAGAGACATCAGTGTTATTTTTGAGCATTCTCCTCAAATCACCATCTGTGATGATTCCAACAATTTTATCATCTTCTATCACAGCAGCAACACCAAGCATCTTTTCAGAGATTTCAATGATAATATCTCTTAAACTTGCATCGATAGAAACTTGTGGTTTTTGATTATGCTTTGTCACATCGCTAACACGGAGATACAGTGCTTTCCCTAAAGCTCCACCTGGATGATATCTAGCAAAATCAGAACTTGAAAAGCCTCTCAAATTCAATAAAGCTATTGCCAAAGCATCACCCATCACCAATTGAGCAGTTGTGCTGGTTGTCGGTGCCAAATTATTTGGACAAGCTTCTTTCTCTACATGTGTATCCAATACAAAGTTTGCTTCTTCAGCTAAAAATGATTTAAGATTTCCAGTAATGGCAATTAAAGTATTTCCGAAGCTTTGGATAAAAGGAACCAAAACCTTTATTTCTGGTGTTGTGCCGCTTTTAGAAATACAAATAACAACATCATCTTTTTGAATATTTCCTAAATCGCCATGAATTGCATCAGCGGCATGCATATATATAGAAGGTGTTCCAGTTGAGTTAAGCGTTGCCACAATTTTCTGAGCGATAATTGCACTCTTTCCAACACCAGTAATCACAACACGTCCTGAAGAGTTAAAGATAACATCAACCGCTTTTTCAAAATCAATATTAATAGATTCTACTAAAGATGAAATCGCTTTTGCTTGCAACTGAATTGTTTCCTTTGCTAAAGTTTGTATCTTTGATTGAGACATAATTAAATTTTATTGACGCATTTGTCGTTCTTGATTTTATACGTATCTTTAAAGATGCAAATGTAATTAAAACGTAATATAATCTACTAAATTGGCACAATACAATTTACACA
>JAKDUG010000144.1 GCA_030457805.1 Psychroflexus sp. | reverse complement strand
AATTAACAATGTAATGTCGCATTTAAACTCGTCCATTTACCGTTCTATTTCCTCGCTCATGATTTCCATAGTTACGGCTATGCAAACTAATCACAGCGTTATAGAACAAAAAAGCAACTTCGTTTTCTATACGACATTACAAAATTAAATTGGTATAATCTCTAGGTGCAAATCCAAGGGCTCATTTTAAAATAGATTTGAGTTTACTCTAGTTTTTGGTCATAATTCCATAAAACTGACAAAGCTCCCTAAATATCGATTAAGTGGATAAAAATTCGTTTAAAAGCACGATCTTGGACTTATTTACGTATCTTTAGAAAGAACGCTAATTCCAAATTGTTATGAATACTCATCCTTTCTTTTCTCTAAAAAAGCGAAGCCTTCTTACCGCCCTAGTTTTTACAATTTTAGTGTTTGGTTTTGGTAAGGCATGGGCTCAACAAGCGACCACCAGCATAAATCTTGTTTTGGCTGATGTAATTTCAATTGAACCAGGAAGTGCTGCAAACGGTGGCAGCGTTGATTTCCATTACGAAAACCAAAGTGATTACAATTCAGAAAAAACAAATACAGTTCCTAATAGCTTGATCATTACCTTCAGCAAACCTTTTGACTTAAAGGTAAAAGCCAACGGTAAAAATTTTGAAAACGGAACTAATTTTATTCCTGTAAATGTGCTGACGATCAAACGGAATGAAAGTTCACAAATAACAGGAACTTCTGCTCCCATTATTTTATCAACTCAGGATCAAGTTTTAGTTAGTGGAGCAGATCGAGGAAGCAAATTGAATCTCGATTTGGATTATATCATTCCACAAACCAAATCTTCTTCTACAGATATGCTAGGGAAACCGGCCGGCACTTATACACAAGAGGTAACCTATACAGCGACCGCATTGTAATTTAAAATACAATTTTTTCTTCCCCTTTAATTAGATCAACCGTCTAATCAAAGGGGTTTTATTTTGCTCTATTTTTCTTTATTTAAAAGTTTAGAACACTACCCTAAGTGTTTATTCAGAAAGATTAACACTTGCTTTTCGTCACATATAAACTAAATAATTTGCGTCGAAAACACACCTGTATTTTCTTTAGCTTATTCTTTAACCTTCCCCTTAGCCCGAGTAGCCAGCTTTTAAATTTTCTCATAATCTTCATTTGAAAATAAAAATAGCCTTGTAGTTATTTTACTACACGAACTTACAATTTCTACTACAAAATAAACAGAGGTGGCCTTCTATATTTGCCCTGTCAAAACAAAGTAAAAGACAAAATCAAAAATTAATAACTATAAATCCCTACACCATGAAAAAACAAGTTATCATCGCAGCAGTAGCTCTTGGAGCCTTCGTTTTTGGAACTAACAAAATACAGGCACAAAATCACACCGCCACAACCGCAGTAAACATTATTTTGAATGATGTGATTTCTATCGATCCAGGAAGCGTGGCCAGTGGAGGACAAGTAGATTTTAACTATGTTACTGCAGAAGACTACAACACTTCTACTACAGTAAATGTACCCAATAGTTTGATTGTTACGTCTACAAAATCATTTGGAATTAAAGTGAAAGCAGATGGGCCAAACTTTACCGATGGCACCAACAATATTCCAGTAGATGTTTTAAGAATTAAAATCGCTCAAGGAGGTACCATGACAGGGTTTAGTGGTGTTTTTATAGAGCTATCAGAAACAAATCAAACGCTAATTGGTGGCGTCCCAGTAGGAAGTGCCTTAACACTTAACTTAGATTACGAGATTCCTGCAGCTAAATCATCTTCTTCAGATATCTTAGGAAAACCAGCAGGTACCTATACCCAAAACGTAACCTATACAGCGACGGCTTTATAAGTAGGTTTTATTATTTATAAGGTCGCCTTAATTACATATTTTATATAGTTTTGGGGACCTTTTTACTTTAAATCCCCAAAAAATTATGCGCACTTACCTACACTTTTCGATTTTCATTTTAATTTTTATTTCTGTTGGATTTACCACCTCAGCCCAGGGAATCTCCATGTCGCCAACGCGATTGTTCCTTACCGGGAATCCGGGAGAAACGGTAAGTAAACCCGTGATTTTAAGCAACAGTTCCAATACAGATTATGTATTCAACATTAATTTTAAAGATTGGCAAAGAGAAGAGAACGGAAACAAGATTTATACTGAACCGGGAAGTTTAGAAAACTCGAATGCCGCTTGGGTTTCTACGCAAGAATCCAATGTAAGCTTACCTGCCAAAAAAGAAGTGGAAATTATGGTGCGTATGAAGATCCCCGAAAATGCTTCTACTTCTGAAGTGACCAACAGTATGTTGTTTTTTACCCAGATTGGTAAGCAAAAAGATAAAGCCGATCAACAACAAGGGATTGGAATCATTACGCTGGTAGAATTTGGTTTACACGTGTATTACACGCCTCCAGCCAATAATACGCAGAGTTTGGATATTGTAAGTATTGAGGAACTTTCTGACGAGAACCTCAACACTGGCAAAGTCGCTGTAGGAATAGAAAACGATGGCAATGTGGTAAATGATGCTACGGTAGAGTTAGAACTGACAAACACAGAGTCGGGAAAAGAAATCAAATTAAAACCTGTCAATATTTCAATGATGCCTGCTGCACATCAAACGGTGAAATTCACACTTCCAGATAATCTAAAAGGAACTTATCTCGGGGTTGCTATCATTAAGATGGCAGGGACAAACGATTTAAGGGTTGGAGAAAAAACCTTTGATTTTTAAACCTTGTATTGAAAATACAAAATTGCATACCAACCCCTACCCTAAAAAAAACGATTCCGGTTCTTGCCTTTGTTTTTTTTGGACTTTCGCATGGGTTTTCTCAAAATAACCCCCTCGATTTTCATTTTGAAACCGATAGCATTCCAGTAGAAAAGGGCGCTTCTTTTCTCAACTTCCTGGTGTTAGAAAATAAGAGCGATCAAGAAATAACTGTGCAAGATTTAAGTCCGAAGGAAAAATATCCCGGTCTGCTGCTCTCCCCACAATCGCAGTATACCCTAGCCGTAGGCGAAAAAAAACGCTTACCTATAAAATTTCTGGCCAATTTGAATTTTATGAAAATGAAATCAAAGTACATCAGTTACTTTCTATCCTACACTTTTAACGACCGACAAAAAAAATTAAAAGCTTCCTTTGCTATTCAAAGAAAGGAAGAAGAACAACTCGCGCTCTATTCTTTCTCCCACGAAAATTATATAAACCCATCAGTTAGGGAGTCGACCGTCTCTTTATTCGTCGAAAATCGGGGGTATACCCAGCGTTCTATCCAATTAACTGCGACCTCCAATCCTGAGGGTTTAGAGCTCTCTCCAAAAGAGGTACAACTTTCTCTTGAAGGTCAAGAAAAAAAACTCGTAGAGTTTAAGGTGCAGATGCGGCATCAAAATAACTTCTCTCCAGACTATAGCATCCAGATAAAAGCGACCGATTTAATAAGCCATAAGAATGTGGGAAGCACCTATATTAACGTCATCGTACTTTCAAATAAAAAACAATTTTTACGTGGAGCCGGGCCAGAAAACGGTAAAAATTTTGTAGAAATGGCCTACAACGAGCAAAGTAGTAGTTTTAATTATTTGCAATTCCGCGGTAATTCTGAATTTAACGCCGGTAAAGATATACAGGGCAGGTTCAATACTACTGGTAATCTCTATCTTCAAGAAGATAAGTACAATTTTTATGATACTTGGCTGGAACTGGAGCGAAAAGGATCGCGAATCAGGTTAGGAAATGTTTATGGTAACGATTACGGCTATTCCTTATCGGGAAGAGGGGGGAAATTAAATACGCCAATCGGCGAAAACAAAGAAATTGAAGTTTTGGCGCTTGAAAATAATTACAACCTTTTTGGCAATTATTTCCCCGAACAAGCCGCTTCTAAGATCGTTGCTGGAAAATATAAATTTGGAGAAATCAATAATTTAAACGGAAAGGTCTCTTATCTTTTTGATCATAATCCTCGTTTAAATATTGACACCCAAGTTGCTCAGGCTGCTTCTTCTTTTAGCTTAGATTCTATTCATAATTTTGCGGTAGAGGCAGGCTTAAGCCATGAAAAAGGATTGGTTATTAAAGAGGAAAATCTTGGAGCATCCGTTGCAGCAAATTATGAAACTAAGTTAAAAAAATGGGACTTTCATTCCCTAAACTCTTGGGCAAGCAAAACCTATGCTGGTTTAAATCGGGGTGCTTTTAATTTTAATCAAACTATCGGTTATCAGTTGTCGAATAAACAACGCATTTTTGGGCGCTACCAAAACGCACAAGTGCATCCCGAATATTTAACCTATCAAAATACCAATCCCCCTGGCAACCCAGGCTACGATCAATATTATTATTACAGTACACAGATTGCGCAAACCGGAATACAATTTTCTACTTCTCAATGGAATTTTTTAGTATCTCCTGAATTTGAAAAGCAAAAGAACAACAATACTTTTTTGGAAAATGAATTGACAGCTTACCGATTTCGCACGCGGGTTGGAACTTCATTTAACAAACATAGCTTAGATTTGTCTGCGCAGTATTCCTATTCCAAAGCCAAAGGTGAAAGTGACTGGTTTAACAGCTGGAAAGCGACGCTCTCCTATAGGTATAGCGGGTTCTCACTTAATGGTTCTGCACAGGTAAATCCTCATGATGTGATCGATTTGAAATCTTATAACTTCGGAAATAAAAAATTTTTTAATTATAATGTCTATTCGGCTTATAGTTTTCAGGTTTTCAAGAACTCTTTAAGCGGATCTGTTGCAGCGGGAATCAATTATTCTGAACTCTATCAAAACACCAACCAGCACATCAATGGGAACGTTGAATATAAAATAGCACAAAGCTGGGCAGCAACAGGCTATGCTAATTACGCAACATACAAATCGACGGGGAATTATGGATATAAAGGGAACAACTATCAATTTAGAATAGGGATCAAAAAATATTTTATCAAGACCACCGCTTCAGGAAATCACAAAGTGAATTTGCAATTATTTCACGATAAAAACTTCAACGGAATCTTTGATGCCGACGAAATTGCCATGGCCAACGAAGTGGTTTACCTCAATGATTTTATTGCCATTACCGATAAAAATGGGAAAGTTACTTTTCAGAATGTTCCCAAGGGAAACTATAAACTAAAAGTAAATGAAACCCAGGGATTACGGCTTAGGAGAGATCCAGTGATTGTTGTTGAAAGCAATGAGAATTTAAAATTAGGACTCGTTAAAAACAATAAAGTCACCGGAAAATTAGTAGAAGTTAGACAGAAATACGATCTGCTAGAAACCGATGTACGCGGGGTCGTTATTTATGCCAAAGATAGCCAAGGAGAGGTTTATAGCACTGTGGTGAACCAGAACAATGAATTCGAATTTTTCTTAAGTAGTGGTCTTTACACGATCTATATTGAAAACAACAAATATGATTACCTTAATGCCGTACAAAAAATCAAGGTAGA
>JAKDUG010000143.1 GCA_030457805.1 Psychroflexus sp. | reverse complement strand
TCGTCATGAGTTTTGATGAAAACGAGCCAAACTGCGTATGCAACTAGATTAGCTCACGGAGTTTGGCGTGAGTGTAACGAAACTGGGTATGAAACTAAATTAGCTCACGCAGTTTGGCGCGACTATAAAGAAAGTGCGTAGGCAAACGGATTAGCGTCACCAGTTTCGTTGAATCCGGCTGAAACTGATCAATTAAAGACCACGAAACCTATTTAGAGTAGACGATTTTGTCAGGCGTGACAAAATCAGCCTTCAAAAAATTACTACAATGGAAAGAAATGTGATATGGTTACAAGTAACATAAAAGAATGGTTTGTTTTAAGAAGTGGAGCCAGGGTTAGAGTCAAAATATATACCAAAAAAAATTTGTAGGGAGAAAGTAGGGTTTAAATGAATAAAAATAATAAGGTCCCCTTATACTTGCAATTAGTCGACGATCTCATAAAAAAAATCGAGGATAATACGTATGAGGAAAATGAGAAATTACCATCAGAAAGAGAGTTATGCGAAATTTATAACATGAGCAGAATCACTGTTAGAAATGCGCTCCAAGAACTTGACAGAGATGGTTACATCTACAAACTTCACGGAAAAGGGACATTTGTCTCAACGAAAACATATAAACAGAATTTGGTAAATTTATACAACTTCACGGATGAAATGAAAAAAATAAATAAAACACCGCACACCATCGTCTTGTCCTTTAAAACCATTAAAGTGGATAAGCGTTATGCAGATAAGCTGCAAATTGAGCCAGGCCAGGAAGCATATGAAATCAAACGATTAAGAATGGCTGATAATGATCCGTTCATCTATGAAACATCTTATCTTCCAAAATATAAATTCCCAGGTTTAACCAAAGAAGAATTGGAAGAAATGCCGATGTATACGGTGTTTAACGAAAAATACGGCATTGGCGTATCAAAAGCAACGGAGCAATTTAGAGCGACGGGGTTACGCAAAGAAGAGGCCAAATACCTAAAAGACGACTCCAACCAACCAGCCATGTTGATCAAACGTTATGCTTACGACGAAAAAGATTTAATTGAATACACGGTCAGTATTATAAGCGGACAGAAATACTATTACACTGTAGAATTAACTTAATTCTACAGCTTTAAAACAACTGGTTATGACGACATTACCAGTCTAGCGGAACGCAAACAATTAAAATAATGCACATATATTTAGAAAAACTTGTTATAACCAGTTGACATTTTATTGGATAGCATTTACACTGTAGTTGACTGGTTATAACAAGTTCTAAGGAGGAGACTATTTGAAATTTATAATAACAGGACATGGAAATTTTGCTACAGGGCTAACATCGTCAGTGAAACTAATTACTGGCCTAGAAAAAGCGCTCATGGCAGTAGATTTTGAAGAATCAATGAGCTCAGAAGATTTAAAAGAAAAACTCACCAAAGAAATAGAAAGTGATCAAGAGGAAACCGTTGTGATCTTTACAGACATCGCAGGGGGGACCCCATTTAATCAATCTGTTTTGTTAAGAAATGGTAACGATAACATAGAAATCGTTGCTGGGACGAACCTTCCCATATTGGTTGAAGCAGTCTTAAGTCCAGAAAAAGAGACAGATGCATTATTAAGTAAACTCGTTGCTTCAGGCCAAAATAATATCAAAAGATATGAAGAACAAAGCAATAAGAAAACACAAGATACAAACGGTGACGAGGGTATCTAAGTTAATAGGAGGAAGAAAATGTTTAAGTTAACAGACAGTGAATTAGATAAACTTGATGCGAAAAATACAACAAAAGAAATCAAGCAACAGCCAGAATTATGGCAAGAATCATTTGATAATTACAAAGAGAAAAAAGAAGTTATCGACTCATTTATAGAAGATATCAAAAATAAACACGACAACTTGCGCGTTATTTTTACTGGTGCAGGCACATCAGCTTACGTGGGGGACACGGTAACACCTTATTTAAGAGAAAAATATAAAAACACAGCACTATCATTTGAAAGCATCGCCACAACAACACTAGTCTCCACACCGTATCAATACCTGGAGAAAGAAGTACCAACCATACTTGTTTCATTCGCCAGAAGTGGAAATAGCCCGGAAAGTGTTGCGGCCGTCGATACCGCCTCGGATATTATCGATGACTTTTATCAAGTCACCATCACATGCTCAAAAGATGGGAAACTTGCCCAAAAAGCTCAAGGAGACGATAAGAACCTCGTTATCCTCATGCCAGAAAGAGCGAATGATCAAGGCTTTGCGATGACGGGCGCTTTCACAACAATGACCCTATCCACACTCTTAGTCTTTGATCCCATCGATTATTCTGAAAAAGAAAGCTTTGTCAAAGCAATAATTAAAGAAGCAGTGAATGTCCTTAAACGAGAAGACACGCTTATGAGTATTGCCGACAAGGATATTAGTCGAATTGTTTATCTCGGATCGGGTAGCTTGGAAGGCTTGAGTAAAGAAGCACAGCTTAAAATGCTTGAATTGACTGCTGGTGAAGTAGTGACTGCCTATGAATCGCCGCTAGGGTTCAGACATGGGCCGAAGTCAATTGTTAATGAAAAAACGGCACTCGTTGTATTCAATTCAACCAATGCCTATACAAGACAATATGATGAAGACTTGCTGAATGAACTTCATGCAGATCAGATTGCTGAAACCATTTGGTCACTAACACCAGATGCACAGAGTCAATTTGAAGGCAACACTTTCTTATTTAACGAAACAGACGTTAAGATGCCGGATGCTTATCTAGCTTTACCTTATATACTCTTTGCTCAAACACTTGCACTGATGACATCCGTTAAGTTGAAGAATAAACCGGATAATCCATCACCAACAGGAACCGTAAACCGTGTTGTAAAAGGCGTCACCATTCATAAATACAAATAATGGAGGGAAAAATATGGGAACACCTAATATTTTATTAACAAGAATAGACAATCGATTAGTACATGGACAAGTAGGAATGACTTGGACGAATACACTAGGCGCGAACTTAGTTATCGTTGCCAATGATGCAGTGGCTGAGGATGAAGTTCAGCAAAACTTAATGGATATGGTTTTACCAGAAACAGCTCAAAGTCGTTTTTTTACTTTAGACAAAGTAATCAGAATCATTGATAAGGCTGCACCACGTCAGAAAATTCTCTTAGTTGTTAGAACACCACAGGACGCGCTGAAATTAGTTGAAGGTGGCGTGCCTATTAAGAAAATTAATGTTGGTAACATGCATTATGAAGAAGGTAAAAAGCAGATTTCGTCCACGGTTTCAGTCGATGATAAAGATATTGAAACATTCAAGAAGTTGGATGAAATGGGTGTGGAACTAGAAGCGAAAGGAGTTCCAAGTGATAAAGGCGTCAATTTAATGTCGAAAATTTAATTTAAATAGGAGGAAAAAATATGATAATGGAAGCCATATTAGTTGGCTTATGGGCTGGGATAGCAGGAATAGACCAGTTTGTGGGGTTAACACATTTACACAGACCGATTGTAACAGGTCCGATTATTGGATTAATATTAGGCGATTTGACACTCGGTTTAATGGCAGGGGCAACATTGGAATTGGTTTGGGCCGGAATGGTTCCTCTTGCAGGAGCACAACCACCAAACGTTGTTATTGGAGGAATTATTGGTACAGCATTTGCTATTTTAACAGGACAGGATCCAGACGTTGCCGTTGGGATTGCCGTTCCATTCGCTGTGGCTGCGCAAGCAATTATTACACTTATATTTACAGCATTTTCACCAGTTATGCATAAAATGGATGACTTCGCTAGAGATGGGGATACTAAAGGAATCGATCGGTTGAATTATATACAACCCGTACTCTTCTTTATTTTCTTCTTCGTTATAGCCTTCTTGCCGATTTACTTCGGTGCAGAACAAGCCGCAAACATTGTCAATATGTTGCCAGAGTGGTTAATTAATGGACTATCAGTAGCCGGTGGTATTATGCCTGCAATAGGTTTCGCTATGTTACTGAACATCATGTTCAAAGTATCATACGCACCATTCTTCGCGATTGGATTTGTTGCCGTAGCTTACGGTGGCCTACCAATTTTAGCTGTGGCTATCGTTGGCCTATCTATTGCAATGTATGACTACTTTATGAATGACAGATTACAAACATCTGCACCAAGCTCTGGTCCAGTTAAAGAAGATGATGAGGAGGATTATAGTGATGGAATCTAATAAAGAATCTAGCGTTATGAAAGAACAAGAAACAATCACTGATGATCATCAAGATAAGTCAGTAGAGAAAGTTTTAAATAAAAAAGATTTAAATCAGATGGTTTGGCGTTCGCTACTCTTGCAGTCTTCATTTAACTACGAAAGAATGCAGGGTGGTGGTTGGACATACAGTATTATTCCAGGATTGAAAAAAATCCATACGAATAAGAAAGACTTGTCTGATGCCTTGCTTGACCATAACCAATTTTTCAATACCCATCCCTTCTTAATTACCTTTGTACAAGGTGTTATCTTAGCGATGGAAGAGAACAAGGAAAAAAGAGAAACCATTCGTGGTATTAAAGTTGCTTTGATGGGACCCCTTGGTGGTATTGGTGACGCCTTATTCTGGCTAACACTCTTACCAATCACTGGTGGTATCGCAGCTTCTCTTGCAACAGAAGGTAACATTGCAGGGCCGATTCTATTCTTAATCGCCTTCAACATTGTACACTTTGGCTTAAGATTCTTCCTAATGCACTACGGTTATGGCATGGGGACACGCGCTGTTAAAGTGCTTAAAGAAAGTACCCAAAAAGTTTCACGTGCTGCATCAATCGTTGGTTTAACTGTTGTAGGTGCGTTAGTTGCCTCCTACATCAACTTCAACCTTGATTGGACGATACAGGCCGGTGAGATTCCTGTCAATATTCAAGAAGAAGTACTGAATGCTATAATGCCGGGCTTACTGCCTTTACTTTATACCGTATTCTGTTACTGGTTACTGAAAAAGGGCCGCTCACCACTTGCGTTGATCGGGATGACAGTTGTTATCGGTTTAGTCGGAAGCTTTATTGGAATAATGTAAAAAATAAGTAAAAAAATCAGGACATTCTTGTCCTGATTTTTACTTGATAAGTAGATAATGTCTTAAAGGGATGATTGAATATGATATTAACGATAACAATGAATCCTTCAGTTGATATTAATTATCAGCTAGATTCCTTGCAACTAGATAATGTGAATCGGGTATCGACAGTTTCAAAAACTGCCGGTGGAAAAGGACTGAACGTCGCGAGAGTCTTATCACAATTGGATGAAAGCGTAGCGACGACCGGACTTTTAGGTGGAACAATCGGTGACTACATTAAAAATCAATTGCATGACCAAAAGATACCTGAGAAGTTTATGGGCATTGAAAAAGAGTCCAGAAACTGCATCGCTATTATACATGATAAGGGGAAACAAACTGAAGTTTTAGAGTCTGGACCTGTAATTTCAGAAGAAGAAGGACAGGCATTTTTAAAACATCT
>JAKDUG010000142.1 GCA_030457805.1 Psychroflexus sp. | reverse complement strand
TGGTTCTTTTGCTTCTCCTACTTCAGCATAGTAAGGAATGCCTGGTGTTCCTGCATTATAACCTTGAGTGAAGTAGTTCATCAAGTAGAAATAAGACATTCCTCTAAAGAATTTTGCTTGTGCATAGAAGACTTTACCTTCTTCAGATTCCGGAGCTTCTCCGTCTTCGTTTAATTGCTCAATCATTAAGTTGGCAGAGAAGATCAGTCTGTAGTAATATCTCCACGCTTCATAATTCTCAGTGTCATTATAATCAGTCGTCATCGTTAAGTCTGCAACGTTAGAATACCATCCGTAGTTGAGACCTCCCATGACCATGTTTCCAGAGAGCAAATCTCCGTAAATATCATAAGATTTCTGACCAAAGTCAGTATGTCTTAAATCAGTTCCCCCTGTTCCATTTTGGTACATTAAGGCATAGATACCTTTAATGTTTGCGGCTTGGAGTTCAGGATTCTGTTCTGAAAGATCTCCGATTTGATCTGAACTGATAAACTCAGTTGGTTCAGTTTCAAGGAAATCATCGTTACAAGAAAATAACAATGACGCCACTAGAGCTGCACCGAATAATTTATTTAGTGTTTTCATAGTTTTTTTAGAATTTTAAAGTTACGCCTACTGTGAAAGTAGAAAGCGGTGAATATCTATATGTGTCAGATGCTCCACTGATAGACGTTGATGGGTTGAACCCGTCTCTCTTAGAGAATAAGAATAAGTTGTCGCCTGTGACATAGATAGAAGCATCAGCAATACCAGAATCTTGTAAGAATGCACTTGGCAAGTCGTAACCTAATCTGACGTTGTTCAATGATAAGAAATCAGCTTTAGTGATAAAACGCGTTGATGAAGCATTCACATTCTTCGTCGCATTGTTATCAATTCTTGGCACATCAGTGATATCGCCAGGTTGTTGCCATCTGTTGTTGATATCAGTATGCCAGTTGTTACCACCGACAACACGATTGTGCATTAAGTTAGCATAAGCACCATCATAAGCGTGTCCTCCAATTTGGTATAGGAACTGCGCACTGATACTAAAGCCTTTGTAGCCTGCAGAAAGGTTGAAAGCACCTCTCACATCAGGAATTGCACTTTGACCTGTATAACGTTTAGTCGCATTAGCAGGGTCATTCGTTTCTCTAACATCAATATTAGCATTAGGATTAGCAGTTGTGTACTCGTGTAAACTTCTGATATCTTGCCCTGTGTCAACATCAAAGTAAGTATTCCAGATAGGAAGACCATTTGCTGGATCAACACCGACGTATTCTCTTGTGTAGAAGTCGTATAATGAATGCCCCTCAGAACGTCCGTAAAGTCCAGCAACATCAAGAACTTTATTGGTACCAGTAGATGGGTCAATTGGCATTGCTTTCAATTCGTTGTTCAATACTTCTCCATTGATTCCTGCGTTTAAGTAGAAATCTGGTGTTTTAATAATATTTGCTTTCACGTCAAACTCTAATCCAGAGTTTAATAATTCTCCGTCATTCACAGTTAAGATAGCAACACCAGTTGAAGGTGCTTGTCTTCTGTCGAACAATAAGTCTTCAGTGTTTTTTCTATAGTAATCAATATTGACTTCTAAGAAATCACCTATATTAGATTCAACACCGACCTGGAACATTTTAGAAGTTTCCCACGTTAAGTCTTTGTTTCCTCTTGTACCGAATGAGAATGATGGATCATCATTAACATTACCAATATCAAATCTGTCGTAACCAGGGTATAAACCAACACCACCTTGCTCACCGATTAAACCGTAACTCGCTTTTAACTTTAAGAAGTCAATTGCATCAACATCTGTTAAGAAGTCTTCATTACTCATTACCCAAGCAGCACTTACAGAGCCAAAAGTACCCCATTTGTTATCGTCTAAGAATCTTGAAGATCCATCTCGACGTACAGTACCTGAAAGGAAGTAAGTATCATCATAGTTATAGTTTGCGTTAGCAAAGTAACTCTCTAATGTATAATTATCAACGTATGATCCCGGAGGCGTGCTCACAACAACAGCGTTGTTGAATTCAGTTCCTTCAGGGTCAATGACATCACTTTTACCTGCGTATAGTGTTTGTCTTTCCCAAGAGTTACTTTCGTGTGCAGCTAAGGCATCAATGTTATGATTCCCATAAGATTCACTAAATCTGATGATCTGTTGGAAGTTAGCACTAAACAATTCTGTTTTTTGTTTAAAGATAGAACCGTTTTCTCCTCTACTTGGACCGTAGAATGGGCTGTTTCTGCTATTTGCACTATTGTTATAGTATTGAGAACCAAATCTTACTTCAGCACTTAAATAATCTGTAATATCAGCTTTTAAGTAAGAGTTTGTGTTGATCTCATGTCTTTCGTCTTTACTCGTACTGTATTTTGCATCAGCAATTGAGTTTGCCTGTGCTCCAAAACGTCTACCATCTTCACCGTAGTCATATTGGTTACCTCCGTAGTAAGGGTCTGGAACCATATCTCCAGCGCCATCTCTTAAGAATAATGGATAGATTGCAGGAATGTTATCAGTAAACCAGAAAATAGATCCTGAGTTACTTGATTGACCATTGTCGTTTGTTTCTGAGATTGTATAGCCAACATTCATGTTTCCTGTCAACCACTCTTTAGCTTTGTGCTGTAAGTTTAAACGGCCACTGTATCTTTCGTAGTCTGAATCAACAATATAACCGATATCTTTCAAGTAACCGAAAGACGTAAAGTAGCTTGTTTTTTCATCACCACCACTAATTTTAATGTTCGCTTCAGTTCTGTTTGATGTTTGGAAGCCGTAGTCTTCCCAATCTTCTGGGTTGTATCGTCTTGTTACACCATCTCTAACCTGTCCTGTTGAAGGGTTGATTAATTCTCCACCGTCAGCAACATTCCACATGTTGTAATGTGATCCAATTCCTTGACCATCCCCGAATAATTCGTCATTCGCATAGTCAATAGAACCAGCTTGATCAAAACCTTCTTTGTACATTCCGTAGTTTTTCAAACCTTCCCAACCAAGCTCAATATAGCGTTCTGGAGATTCGATCACGTCATGACGTGGAATTAAGTTGTAGTTAAATCCTGTTTTAGTTGAAACCTCAATAGATCCTGTTTTACCACTACCTGTTTTAGTTTCGATAACGATTACACCGTTTGCACCTCTAGAACCATAGATTGCAGTTGCAGCCGCATCCTTTAATATAGTTGTGCTCTCGATATCTTGTGGATTAATCGAGTTGATGTTACCGTTGTAAGGTACGCCATCCACAACATAAAGTGGTGCAGTGTTACCATTAACAGAACCGATACCTCTAATTCTAATTTGTGCACTAGAACCTGGTTGTCCACTGGTATTGATTACTCTAACCCCAGCTGCTTCACCTGCTAATGCTTGCGAAACGTTTGAAACACTCTTTTTGTTGAGTTCATCAGCACTTACCCGTGTTGCACTACCAGTAAATGACTTTTTAGATGAAGTCGAGTAACCTGTCACAACCACCTCGTCAAGTTCAGCTGCGTCTTCTTGCAAGCTTACTTCAATTGTCGATTGACTTCCGACTTCAATTTCTTGCGTTTTCATCCCTAGGTACGAAAAGACAAGTACTTTTCCAGTTTCTACATCAATTGTGTAGTTACCATCAAAATCTGTCTGCGTCCCGTTCGATGTCTCTTTCTCGATAACGTTTACCCCAGGAATAGGTAAACCATCTTCTCCAGTGACATTACCTGTCACTGTTTTAGTTTGTGCAAATGAAATTTGCACCGCCAACACTAGTAAAAGTGTCAGAAATCCACTAAATTTTGTTCTCATTTTATTGTTTTATTTGAATTAGCCAAGGCCAAAAGTCTAAATTAAAAGTTAATTGAGCAACATTTTTTGTGATAATTTTAGTTTCACAAGTGTTAACGATTCACTTAGAGCCTATAATTATTTAGAAAAAAGTTGCTAATCTGATGTGTATTTTCGTGTTATTGACGTCGATATTGTCAGCATCTGTAAAGCCGTTAGCCATGATGATACGGATGTTTGTGTTGTTTTGCTGGAGCGCTAGACCAAAACCAAAGCTGTAGTAATTTGTCTTGATTTTATCAATATTATTATAGGAGAATAAATAGTCCGTTATTCCTATAATATCTAAGGCCTTAGTCAGCTTAAAGTTGTGATCTAGTCGAATTGAGCTGAATTTTGTTGCCGATATGCTGTTTTCCAAGAAGCCACGAATACTTTTTATCCCTCCGATTTTGAAAACTTCATTGTTTAGGTATGTTTTAGAAAAGAGAGCTGTGTTTTCGTTT
Source organism: Psychroflexus sp. (assembly GCA_030457805.1). GTDB lineage: Bacteria > Bacteroidota > Bacteroidia > Flavobacteriales > Flavobacteriaceae > Psychroflexus. Next base: position 1,211 of record JAKDUG010000142.1, on the reverse strand, counting down.
TGAATCAGCAGGTTGTAGGTTTCGTTAAAATTAACTTTTTTTGTGTAAAGGAGTTGTAGTAAAGATTGTTGCTCGCTTTCCTTTGTTTTTCGCGATCCAAATTCGGTTGCCAATTCTATTTTTCCAATCGCTTCGTTTTGCATTCCTAAGCTTGTCCGTAAAGCATTGTAGCTGAAATCTTCGTTTGTTTCCTCATTCAGCGCATTTGATTTTCTGGAACGGTAGCCAGCTTTGATATTAAAAGTTCGGTTGATGTTGTAGTTTAGCCCTGCTTTGAAGCTGGTGTTTGTGTAGGACGAATCCTGTCTGAAAATTTCAAGGTCGGTTTCTAAGTCAAATCTTGTATTGAAAAGGAAGGGATAGGTCAAATCTACACGGATGATTTCCTGATCCGTGTTGGTGTTTTTGTAATTGAGGGTGAATTTTTCACCTGCATTTAGGTTGTTGTTTAGTTCTAATTCTAGATCGCCACTCAGTTTAAAGCTGTCATCTTCGTTTGAAAAGCCTAAAACGCCATCAAACATATTGCGGCCCGTTTTCTCGGTATATATATAAAGGACACTGTTGTTTTTTTTGTAAAGTATTTTTGGGTGATCAATTAATTTAAAGTTTAATTTTTCTTGAAGATAGTCCAATTCCGCCTTGAGTTCTTTCTGGCTAATTGCTTTTTTGTTGACTTTCAGGCTGCGTTTGATGTGTTTTTCAGGAAGCGAAGTATAACCCTTAAGGACAATATCATTAATCATTCTTTCTTGATTTTTTGAAATTGTTAGGCTGACTTGTATTTTGTGATCATCAATTTGTTTAATTTTGCCGATCTCAACTTTATTAAAAGGGAAGCCTTGATCGCTCCATTTTTGATTGAGATTTTGAAGTGAGGCCGTTAAGTTCTTAAAAGGGATCTCGGCGGTGGAATTTTCTCCGTTGAGATCAGTATATTTTAAGCGGATCTTTTTTATTTTTGACCCCGGTTTAATTTTTGAAGAATCACCAGATTGAATGATTTCTGCAAAAAGATAACCTTTGTGTTGAATGCTATCCAGAAGAATATGAGGTTTTATATTTTGGTGATCACTCAGCTCGATGTCCTTTAAAAAAAGGCGACTTTCGGAAGATAACAGTTTTTTTTCTTGCGAAAAAGAGTGCCATCCGCTGAGTAGAAAAGCGATCAAAAGCCAGGAGATATGAATTCTTAGATATGTCATTATCAG
>JAKDUG010000141.1 GCA_030457805.1 Psychroflexus sp. | reverse complement strand
ATTTTAAAATTTCTTTAAGAGAAGTGAAAGTCTCACGATCAATCTTCCTGCAAGACTTTGAGAGCAACGAGTTCGACTTTTTTACTGGAAGCTTCTAAAATTTTTATTTCAAAATTTGAGATGTGAATTAAACTACCAATATCTGGGATTTCTTCAGCGTAGTGAACAATCATGCCGCCCAGAGTTTCATAATTATCACTTTCTGGTAAATCAAATTTATAGTTTTCATTGAGGTAATCAACTTCATGACGCGCAGAAAACTTGTAGTAATTGTCGCGTATGTGTTGCTCAACCAAATCATCAGAATCGTGTTCGTCTTCAATGTCTCCAAAAAGTTCTTCAACAATATCTTCAACAGTCAGCATGCCACTTGTTCCACCATATTCATCGACAACAACAGCAATACTTGTATTCTTAATTGTCATCAGATTCATAACATCTTTAATGAACATCGTTTCGGGTATAAAAACAACTTCACGAATAATATCACTGATATCCTTGGGTTTTTTAAACAACTCAAAAGAATGAATATAGCCGAGAATATCATCATTTGTAGAACGATAGACCAACAACTTTGACAAACCTGTTTCTGTAAATATTTTTGTCAATTCGCCTTTAGATGTTGTGACATCGACAGCTGAAATTTCATTTCGCGGAACCATCACCTCACGGGATTTAACATCCGAAAACTGAAGTGCATTTTGAAAAAGCTGAATTTCAGAATCAACTTCCTCCTGCTCATCAACGGCTTCCATTTGTTCATTGATGTAGTTACCCAGCTCAACTTTACTAAAGGTCAATTGCACCTGATCTCCATCAACTTTAAATAACACTTTAAGGATAAAATCAGATATCCAGATGATAAATTCAGATAAAGGATAAAAAATCAAATACATGATAAAAGAAGGAATTGCAAAAACGCGTAGCATCAGATTGGAATAAATCTGAAAGAAAACTTTGGGTAAAAATTCAGCCGTCAACAGGATGAGCATTGTTGAGATAAAGGTTTGTGAAAACAAAGAAGCCTCAACGATAAAGTAATGAAGAATTTGATTTTGAACCGGCAGCAGTGTTTCAAACCAGTCCATGATCAATTCGCCCATAAAAAGCCCATAAACAACAAGTGCAATATTATTACCGATCAGCATGGCTGCGATAAACTTTGAAGGCTTACCGGTTAATATTTTAAGAACTTTACTTGTGAGATCTTGTTGGTTTTTCTCTAACTCAATATGAACCTTGTTAGAAGAGACAAAAGCGATTTCCATCCCAGAAAAAAAAGCAGAGAGCAGTAGTGATAAAACAATAACGATTACTGCTATACTCATTTCTTGGGTGACTTATCTTCGTATTTTTTTCGAAATCTTCGCTTAAAGAAAAACATAAAAACAGCGATAGCCGCCATAAATAAATACAGATAGCTGCGGCTTTGTGACTCAGACCATGTGACAATTGCTTCGTAAATAAAAAACACTGCAAAAGCAATGTAGGCGTACTCAAAATATTTGAAAAACTTCATATTACTCGTCTAAATTATCAATGATTTGTTTGCCGATATTTGATCGGGAGTTAAAGATATTAAATTCTTGGTTGGCATCAAAGCCTTCTCCATTGTTGGTTGTGCCGTTTGATAAACGCAACTTGTAATTTTGGTCTGTATAAATCCAAGATTCGTCCTGATCCCAATACAATTGTTCTGCTGTTAGCACAACGCCATCATCCGTTGTAATCGAAACGCTGTCTTGCATATCAACAAGACCTGTTTCCTCATAAAAGATGGCATACTTTGCAAAGATACTCGATTTCGCAGAGTCTTCACTATAAAAATCAACATCAACACTGTGAGGAAATTCTCGGTAAGGGAAATCTTGGTGTGTATAATCCAAGACTTCTGGGCTACGAAGGTTGACTTTAACTCTTCCGCTATCTGTATAAAAAAGGTTGACATCGTAAGCACGTGACTGTGGATCGTCAGATAGTTTTGTAAACTGATTCACATCTTTCAAATCACCTTGACATGAAAAAAGTATTGTCGCTCCGATAAGAGCAACAATACTTTGGGAGATATATTTGATGTCATTAAACATTTGACTTCTTAAAAGTTGGGCACCTTGACGCTTTCGCCAATCCAACATGAATATGTAATCGTTTTACCAGCCATGCTTTCTTGGAAAATATCAGATTTTTGTGGTGCTCTACCATTATAGCTCTCTGCTGTTGCATCAGCTGTAGATTTCAATGATGGATCCACACGGCCTGCACGCATAGCATAATCAGCAGCTAACCAGTAAACACCTCTTTTTTCAAAAGTTGAATTACCACATGTGTTGGCACTTCCCGCATACATTTCAGCAATTTTCAAGTAAGCAACACCCATTGAAGGTTTATGTTTCAATGCTTTTCTATAGAAAGTTCGCGCTGATGAAAGACTTCCTTTTTTCTTATAAGTTTCAGCAATATTGTAATAAACACGTGCCTTATCAGCAGGCTTATCTTCTAACTCAGCAGATTGGTTATAGTACTCAAGTGCTTTGCTCATATTGCCATTTTCTTGTGCTAAACGCCCAAGGTACAATGCAGTTTTTGCAGAAGGCTTTAAATCATTTTGTGCTTCAACAACTTTAAAGAAAATCTCATCCTCTGTACATTCTTTAGCAAAAAGTCGACTTGCAGCATTTTTCAACCACTGTACATCTCCTTTTTTAGACTCAAAATCTTTTTCATACATCGGGATCAAGTTTTCACAATCAGCCTTACTCCCGAGAAGTGAATTGACACTTCCTTTAATTTTTGTATAGTTTCTAAGATAAATTTCTGAGTTTTTCAAGATTTTCTTCTCACGTGAAGTTAATTTTTCTTGATTTTCTTCCTTTTCAATTAAAGGCTGCACTTGAATAGCTTTAGAGTTTTCCTGAGTTTCTATCAATGTGATCACCTCATCGTATTTGTCAAACAAGAACTGAATGTCTTTTAAACCTTCATCATTCATTGTATTGGCAATTCTGAAATAAGCGTACAAAGCTGTTGCATCAGTAAAATTATCGGCATCTTCCTCAACAATACTTTCAAAAGCCTCAAGTCTTTCCTCTAAAGTTCCGACTTCGTTTTTGTACATCACTTTTGCGATGTCAGAAAGCATATCTACTTTCTTTGTTTTTTTAGGGAAATATTCAAGACGCATATTTTGATTGTCTATGAACATTTGCACAAACTTCTCTTTTTCTTCAGGAGTTTCTGCATTTTCAATAAAATTCTCCAACATCTTTTTACCACGCTGGTAAGTAATAATGTTAGCGTCTGGACAATCTTTAATTAATTTTTTATAATGCTTATAAGCATTGTCATAATTTTTAGTTTTTGCGCTTTCGTTAAATAAGCTCAAAGATGCATTACACTCTTGAGCGACTGCTGCAAAACTAAAAAAGAGACCTGCTAATGTTAAGAATACTTTAGATTTCATAATAGATTTTAATTAAATTTCGATTTTATAAACCATTTGTCATTAAACGAGAAGCTTAAAAAGACACTGATATAATCCTCTTGAACCAAGCCATTATCTTTAGTTCCTCTTTTGTAATACTCAACACCAATATTAGCATTGGTAAAAACTCTTCCCGCTGGTATTCCAAGACCAACATTTATGCCAAACTCTTTTATATCCTGACCTTTATAATTTAATCCTGTCTGTTCATAGCGAATTCCTGCGCGGTATGAGAAGCGTTTAAAAATGTTCGAAGGATCGTTGTAACGCGGTATGAAATAACCGCCTAGTCTGATTAAATCACGGTCTTTATAAACCACATCATCACTAAAGTTATAAGTCAATTCTGAAAAATCATTTGATTTTTGCATCACATAATCTGCTCCCAAGTACCATTTACGTTTTTCACCAATACCTAAACTGAGTGTTGTTTTTTGTGCCAAGGTCAATTCTGATTTTTTGATTGGCAGCTGATTTTCATCAATCACAGTAATTTGATCTGTCGAAAAAACTTGTACAGAAGCCAAACGGCGATCGACAGTTGCATCGATATCCATCTCAGGTCTAAAAGTGGCTGCAACTCTTAAATAATTCTTTTTATTAATTTGAAAATCCTTTATAGCGCCGATCTCAAAATTAAAACCGTGTAATTCCGTTTCAACCAACTCACGAGAAGCATATTGCACTTGACGTTTTGTGATCAAGTTATTATAATTGAGTGTGCCGAAATTATAATTTGCAGTAAAGCCAAGTTTAAAATCCTTAAAAATCTCAGCACCTGCACTGATATAGACAGAGTTTAAACCGCCTTCACCTTTGTATTTATTTTTAAAATCACCTTCATTTTCACGAATATCATACCCCACAGCAGAAACTGGCTTGACACCAAAGCCAACACCAAATTTATTTAAGGGAATTCCGATTGAAAGATAATCAAAAGTAGTGTGGGTTAAGCTTTCTGACTTCTCGTTGGTTTTCAAGGTCAGACTGTTAACTGTCATCCCAGCAGTCAAAGTTGTATAAGTCAAATCTCCGTATGCGGCTGGGTTTTGCAAATTAAGGTGAATACTATCCGATGTGGATGACAAACCTCCCATTGATCGATTTTCAGCCGTTCCCCTAAAACTGTCATTCCCAATCCCTAAAAAAGAGTAAGGTGAGAATGTTCCCTCTTGTGCTGTACTTGCAAAACTTACAAGTAGGACAATAATTATGCTGATTCTTTTTATCATGTATTTTTATTGTATTCCAGAATATAATTCAAACCCTCTAAGAGAAAATTTGAAGTCGCAAATATGCTATTTTTTAGACGAGTTGACAAGACTTGATGGTCACCTCCTGTTAAAATAACTGTTAAATCTTCATAATCAGATCGATATGATTGCACAAATCCATCAATTTCATTAAGCATTCCTTCCACAACGCCAATTTGCATCGCTGTTTTTGTAGATTGACCAATTAAAGCTGCTTTGTAATCGTCTGCAGATATCAACGGCAATTTTCCCGTAAAATTATGCATGGCCTGAAATCGCATTGCCAATCCTGGCGAAATGGCTCCGCCGAGGTAAACGCCATCTTTGTCAACAAAATCATAAGTGATACAGGTCCCCGCATCAATAATCAATGTGCTTTGAGACGGGAATTGACTGACCGCCGAACAAGCAAGTGCCAAGCGATCCAAACCTAATGTCTGAGGCGTTTGATACGCATTTTGTAAAGGCAATTCTGTTTGATGAGACAAAATCAAACACTTTGTTTGAGAAGTCAACAGATCTAGCACATCTGGATCTAAATGTGTTGTAGAAGCAATAATACTTGCCGTTAATTTATTTTTTTCTAAAACGCTTTTCAGGGTTGAAACAGCCTCATCATAAGCGGATTTATGAACAGCCACAAGGCTACTCCCTTCAAAAACAGCCAATTTCAAAAAAGAATTCCCCGCATCAACAACCAGATTCATAGTCTCATAATTAAGCTGCAAATGTACAAATTTGAAATTTTACAAAAATTGTTTTGGTGGATTGATAAATGC
>JAKDUG010000140.1 GCA_030457805.1 Psychroflexus sp. | reverse complement strand
GATTCGCATAAGGTTCTTCTCCATTTTCAACACGTTCAGCATTGAGTTTTGCAAAACCTTCATAGGGCAAAACAATTTCGCCACGGATGTCAAATCGCTTTGGGTGATCCTCGCCGCGCAGCTGCAATGGAACAGACGGAATTGTTCTGACATTTGCTGTCACATTATCGCCTTGTTGCCCATCACCTCTTGTGACGGCTCTTAATAATTTACCATTTTCATATGTCAAACTAATTGAGGCACCGTCGTATTTTAATTCGCAGACATAGGCTAATTCTGTATCAACTTGCTTCTGCAAACGCGCTTCCCAATCGAGTAAATCCTCTTTTGAATAAGAATTTGAAAGTGAATACATGCGATAATCATGAACGACAGTTGGAAAATTCTTAGTGACTTCACCACCAACTCTCAAACTCGGTGAATTGGTATCATAAAACTCAGGATGCTCAGCTTCCAAAGCCTGCAATTCCTTGAGCTTCATATCAAATTCGTAATCTGATAACTCAGGGTGATCCTGAACGTAATACAAGTAATTATGTTTGTGCAATTCTTCTCTGAGTTGCTCTATTTTTGTTTGAATATCCATCTTATCCGTCTTTAGCTGCTTGTAAATTTAAAAATATTGATGACTTTTAAGCCTCTTTTTGAACTTTCAAAAAACGAGGATTTCCGCGAAAATCATTTCTTAAATCAAGGTGTTGAAAACCTAAATCGCGTAACATACTCTGCGTTTCCTCGGCAAGGTATTGATTGATTTCAAAATAAATCACGGGAGTTTTTTCCTCTTGCAAAGCCAACTCGGCTATTTTCTGATAAAAAATAAGCGCTTTCTCATTATTGACAAAAAGTGCCAAATGCGGTTCGTTGTTCAAAACATTGTTTTGCATTTCAGTTTTCTCCAAATTTCGCACATAAGGCGGATTGGAAACAATCACATCAACTTCGGTTGGTAACTGCTTTGCCTTCAAAATATCTTGCTGATAAAAAGTGACCGACGCATCAAGCAATAACGCATTGTGTTTGGCAACTGATAAAGCTGATTTTGACACATCAACTGAAAAAATCCTAGTTTTTGGTAAATGCTTTGATAAAATAATCGGGATGCAACCACTGCCAGTTCCGATATCTAGAATATTGATTCCGTCAGCTTGATGAAGATCAGCTATCACCCACTCTACCAACTCTTCAGTTTCTGGACGTGGTATCAAAACATCCGAATTCACCTGAAATCTTTCTCCGAAAAACTCAGCATAACCCAATATATGTTGAATTGGAATTTGATTTAATAAATGTTTGAATTTTCCCCCAAAATCTTTTAATTTCTCCTCTAAGACTTCAACATCCTTTTTTAAAATATGATCGATTTTTGATATTTCTAAAACATCTTCTGCCAACCAAAAGTAAAGTGACTCTGCTTCTGTAGCTCCATAAATAGATGAAAGTTGATTTATTTTTTCTTGTTTAAAATCTTTTAAAATGATTTCTTTCATCTTATAAATTTTTGAGCATCCACACAGTACATGAATGATGTCCTGTATTTCCTAAGCGATGATTGATGTATTCAAAACCTGAACCTTGATAAAGTTTTTGCGCAGCTTTCATCCAAGGCAAAGTCTCAATATAGCACAATTTAAAATTGTTTTCCTTTGCAAAATCCAGACAAGTATTCATCATCCGAACACCCAAGCCTTTCCCGCGAATATCCGGTTTAAAATACATTTTCTGTAACTCACAAATTTCTGCAGAACCACCTTCAAGTGGCGCAATACCAACTGAACCTTTAATTTCACCCTCGACAAGTAAAACAAAATAAGCACTTTTCTGATTTGTATAAACTTCATACATCTCATCCAAGCTCTTATCGGCATAAGCCGTGCCTTCCTGTGGTGCTTCTTGTTCAATTAAAACCTCGCGGATCATCGCAGCAACTTCAGGATTGTCCTTTTTCTGAATTGCTCTAATTTCTATGGAATTCATTCAAATATAATTCTATTTTTGTGCTGTGAATATACATGAAAAATACATGTCGCGTTGCATAAAACTTGCAAAAAAAGGTCTGGGTTCAACCTATCCAAATCCGCTTGTTGGTTGCGTTATTGTTCACAAAAATAAGATTATTGGTGAGGGCTGGCATGAAAAGGCTGGAGAAGATCACGCGGAAGTTCGTGCCATCGCCTCAGTCAAAAATCAAAAACTGCTTAAAAACTCACGGATCTATGTCTGTTTAGAACCTTGCAGCCATTATGGTAAAACGCCGCCGTGTGCCAATTTAATCATTGACAAGGAAATCCCTGAGATTGTCATTGGTGCCGTTGATTCCTTTGCAGCAGTCGCTGGCAGTGGCATTAAAAAACTTCTTGAGGCTGGCAGAAAAGTGCGCGTTGGTGTTTTAGAAAAAGAATGTCTTGCGCTCAATAAACGTTTCAATACTTTCCATCAGCAAAAAAGGCCTCATATTATCTTAAAGTGGGCACAAACAGCTGATGCTTTTATTGCTCCAAAGACGCAAGAAGAAATTTTTTGGATCAGCAATTCTTATTCAAAACAATTGGTGCACAAATGGCGAAGTGAAGAAGCAAGCATTTTGGTTGGCACAGCTACAGCACAAAAAGACAATCCACAACTCAATACCAGAAACTGGGCTGGCACTTCTCCGCAGCGCATTGTATTGGATAAAGATTTAAAACTTCCTCAAGACTTACATTTGTTTGATGGCGCAACGCCAACTTATATTTTTCACAATCAAAACTTGACACCTGAGAATCAAAACAATACCACCTATGTGCCACTTGATTTCAGTAAAAATGTATTGAAGCAATTACTACAAAGTCTTTATGATCTAAACATTCAATCATTAATTGTTGAAGGAGGCGCACATACATTACAAGAATTTATCGATCAAAACATATGGGACGAAGCACGCCTATTTTTTGGCAAAGGTCAACTTTCTGAAGGCATTAAAGCACCGCAATTTGAGTTCTCGCCAATATCAACACAAACAATTGCTGATGATTGTTTGAAAATTTTCAAAAATGATTAAAACACTTCTTTTTGATTTTGGAGATGTATTCCTCAACCTTGATAAAAAAGCAACAGCTCGCGAGTTGACGCAGTTCAATCTCAAAGATTTCACACCAGAGATGTGGGCGATCAACAAAAAATATGAAAAAGGATTAGTAACAACCGATGCGTTTACTGATTTTTATCTCGATGTAGAAAAGAGCCTCTCAAAAGATTCTTTTGTAAAAGCCTGGAATTCTATCCTTATCGATTTCCCAAATCACCGTCTCGATTTTATAAAAAACTTAAAAAAACAAGGTGATTTCAAATTGATTTTACTCAGCAACACAAATGAATTACATATTGAATGGGTGAAAAACCATATTGCTGAATACGAAGAATTTAAAGCTTGTTTCGATCAGTTTTATTTATCGCACGAAGTCAATTTCAGAAAACCTGATGCTGAAATATTTGAGTTTATCCTATCTGAAAATCAACTGCAAGCTAGCGAAACACTTTTTATAGACGATACAAAAGAACACACATCATCAGCGGCAAAGCTCGGCATAAATGTGTGGCATTTAGATCCAGAGAAAGATGATGTCACTGAATTATTTACCCAAAATCCTAACTTATTTTGATATTTCTGTTGCTCAGTATTCTTTCTTCAACTTTGATATATGTTGTTTTCAAACTACTTGAAAAATACAATATCTTTCGTTTACACGCCCTTATTTTTAATTACCTCATTGCTTTTGTTTTAGGGATCAGCATGCAAAGTGGTTTGACATTTTCTGATATTATAGAAACACCTTCTAATGATTGGTTTTTTGGTGCAATTGGATTGGGCGTACTCTTCATTACTATTTTTAATTTTATGGTAATTACCACACAGCGAAGTGGCCTATCCGTGGTGTCAGTGGCGAGTAAAATGAGTCTTGCGCTACCTGTTATTTTTGTGATCATTTATTATGACGAATCACTGAATGCCATGAAAATTGCAGGAATCCTGCTTGCACTTCTCTCTGTCTACTTGGTCTCAATCAAAACCAGAAAAGGACTTAAAATTAATACCAAAAACTTAATCTTCCCGGCTATTGTCTTCATTGGAAGTGGAATAATAGAAAGTGGAATTAAATTTTTTGAGAATGATTACATCAGTGAGAATGAGATCCCTATTTTTTCCGCTAGCCTTTTTCTGTGTGCCATGACAACAGGAATTATCGCATTGAGTTTAACCAAAAAAAACAGAAGGACACCGCTAAAACTGAAGGCTATTATTGGTGGGTTCTGTTTGGGAATACCCAATTATTTTTCTATCTATTTCTTTATTCATGCCCTGAAAATAGAAACTTTAAGTGATTCCGCGGTATTTATTTTAAACAGTGTCAGCATCGTTTTACTTTCTACTTTAATTGGAATCTTTTATTTCGGAGAAAAATTAATACCAAAAAACTGGGTTGGCATAGTCACTGCGATTGTTAGTTTAGTGCTGATTAGTTTTTTTAATTAAATCGAGTTTTATGGAAGAAGATGCTTTTAACACAATCGATCAAGAAAGTTCTGAAGTTTTATATAAAATAAAATCAAGTAAATTTTTTGCAACGGTATTTCCCGTAAAGACTGAAGCAGATGTTGAAGTTGCCATCAATAAGCTTCGAAAAAAGCATCATAAAGCCCGCCATTTCTGCTATGCCTGGCAGCTCGGGCAACACTACGAGCACTATCGTGCAAATGACGATGGTGAACCTTCAAACTCGGCTGGAATGCCAATTTATGGGCAACTACAAGCCTTCGAGCTTACCAATGCACTGATTGTTGTTGTGCGCTATTTTGGCGGCACAAAACTCGGTGTTGGTGGCTTAATTTCTGCTTATAAACTTACGGCAAAAATGGCGATAGAAGAAAGTCAGATCTCCAAAAAACTCATCACAAAACCCATTTATGTCAATTGTAATTATGACATGATGGATCAAGTGATGCGATTAGCTAATGATTTAAATCTTAAGATTATCTCACAAAATTTAGAACTAGACTGCAATTTTGAAATTGAGATACGCGAGAATAAATACGCTGAATACTTCGACAGATTTGATCAGATTTACGGCCTTGAAGTTAGCAAAAAACCTCCCGAAAATTAGTCGGAAAGTAGCTCTAAAATAGATTGTGGACAACGCATAGGTCGCCGGGTTTCTGAACTGACAAAGGCATGTATGGTTTTACCACTTGTCAGGAGTTCATTTCTTTGGTTATAAATCTGATAATCAAATGAAATTTTAACATTTGGTATTTCTGTTAAAAAAGTTTTAACCTGAAGTTGATCACCAAAAACAGCAGGTTTTTTATAATTAACTTCTAAATGAATGAGCGGCAGCATAATACCTTCATTTTCTAGCTTATCGTAGTGCATACCTTGCTTACGAAGCCAATCAACTCTTGCTTGTTCAAAATAAATTGCATAATTTGAGTGGTGAACAATTTGCATCTGATCCGTTTCAGCATAGCGGACTTCTAAGGAGGTTTGTGTTTTTTTTAACATCTAAAAGCT
>JAKDUG010000139.1 GCA_030457805.1 Psychroflexus sp. | reverse complement strand
AAAGAAGATACAGCCATTGGTTTGGTGTTTCCTGCGCTTTTTAGTATTGGTGTGATCCTTATCGCTAAAAATGCAAACGATGTTCATTTAGATATTGATGCAGTTTTGCTTGGGGAACTCGCTTTTGCACCTTTTGATCGATTGCTGATAGGAGATCTTGATCTTGGCCCAAAATCTCTTTGGGTCATTGGTTCAATCCTAGTGGTGACAGTAATTTTGTTATTATTGTTTTTTAAAGAGCTCAAGCTGAGCACTTTTGATAAAGGTCTCGCCGCCACTTTAGGGTTTTCACCAATTGTCTTACACTACGGCCTTATGACAATTTCCTCGGTGACTGTTGTGGGTGCTTTTGATGCTGTGGGAGCTGTGTTAGTTGTCGCTTTGATGATTGCGCCAGCAGCAACGGCTTACTTGCTGACCAATGACTTGAAGAAAATGCTTATTTTGAGTTGTATTTTTGGTGTCTTTTCAGCCGTTGGCGGTTACTGGATGGCCAATTATTTAGATGCTTCCATCGCTGGGTCAATGACAACAATTTTAGGAATCGTTTTTCTTTTGGTCTATTTATTCGCACCTAACCAAGGCGTGTTTTCTGTGATGTTTAAAGAAAGAAAACAACGCATTGAAGTTTCGCTCTTAGTCTTTTTACTTCACTTACAAAACCATCAAGAAATAGAAGAACGCCATGTCAGCCACTTAGAAGATCACATCAATTGGGAGAAAATACAAGCGAAAACTGTTCTAGATTTAGCCTTGAAAAATAACCTCATTACAATTACGGATTCTATTGTGTCCCTGACTGAAAAAGGAGAGGAGTTTACTGAAGAGGCTTTAAAATATATTACGACAAACAAAGAAACTGCAATAGAGGAATTAAAAAAGCGCTTCTTTCTGTTTAGAGCTTAAGTTTTTAAACCAGTTCAAAAGTCTTTTAATTTTCTCGAAATTTCAATTTTTGAAGCTGTCGTTCTATAATCAGTTTTGCTAAAGTTTCACCTGGCGTTTCTTGATTGGCTTGGGCTTTCAAAGTTGACATTGCTTTTTTTTGAGATACATCAATGCGGTACAAAATCGTTATCAGCTTATTGAAATCATGTGCGATCAATTCATTCAAGTAGGCCGCCAAAGCTTTCATTAATTGGTCAGTATTGCTATACGCATGGATCTCTAAGCCAATGATTTTATGGCTCCACAGCAAAGCTTTTGTGTATTGGTCTTTTGTTTTCATCGTGAAGTATTCAATTTTCTACCGTGTATACAAGTTAAATAATAGGATCAAAAAAAGCCAAGAATAGATTGAAAATCCACGCTTGGCTTTGGCAACTTAAAAAACTAAACCATCTATTCCTTAATTATTTTTTACTGATCTGTTTTGAATGAAATCATAGACGAGTCTCACGCCAACGCCTGTTGCACCAGCAGGAAGCGTTCCTGCTGGTTTATCTAAAAATGCAGCACCAGCAATGTCTAAATGCATCCAGTTGTAAGCCGTAAAATGTTTGAGGAATTGCGCTGCTGTACTCGCACCACCAATTGGGCCTCCAATATTTTTAAGGTCTGCAACATCACTTTTCAAAAGGTCTGCAAACTCCTCCCACAGCGGCAGTTGAAAAAGGCGTTCATAAGTTTTTTCTCCAGCTTGTTTTAATTCATCAATATCTTCTTGCTGATTGCCAGCAGAGGCAATTCCGAATGGTCCCGTAATTGCAGCGGCAGCTCCTGTCAAGGTTGCAATATCAATGACGAGTTGAGGTTTGTATTTTTTTGCATAAACTAAAGCGTCGGCTAAAACCAAACGGCCTTCAGCATCTGTATTTTGAATTTCAACATTTGTTCCGTCCATCATCGTGATGACATCATCAACTAAAAGTGCTTTTCCGTCAATTTTATTATCCGTCGCAGGGACAAGTCCGACGATATGATATGGTAATTTGTTTTTTGCCACTGCTGAGATAATTCCAAGAACAGTCGCGCCACCGCCCATATCAGCTTTCATACCTGACATACCGCCTTTAATTTTTAGAGAGTAACCACCAGTGTCAAACATGACACCTTTACCAACTAAAACCAAAGGTGCTGTGTTGACCGCATTTTCTGGCGCGTAAGTCATGATATTAAAAGTAGGAGGGACTTCAGAACCTTGATTGACACCGAGTAATCCACCCATTCCTAACTCAGTAATCTTTTGTTCATGTAAAATTTCTGTTTCAAAACCAAAGTGTTTCCCAGCCTCTTCAACCTGCTTTGAAAACATCAAAGCATTGAGTTTGTTTGGCGGCTCGTTGACTAAATTCCTTGTTAAAGCAACACTCTCGGCAAGGTTTTTAATTTGCCCAATGGCTATTTCTTCATAAATTGTTTGAGAGATATAAGCCGTTATTTTACTGGTATTTTCCTTTTTCTTGTAGGCTTTAAATTGATAGCTCCCGTAATAGAAACCCTCTAGAAAAGCCTGGTTTTGTTCTTTTGAAAGCTGTTGTAAACCATTCATAAAGACAGCGTTGACGTTCTCGTCTTTCAAATCTTTGTAAAGCGAAATGCCTAAAGATTTATTTTTATTAAACTCTCGAGAGCTGATGACGCAAATGAAGTATTCCCTATCAGCAATATGCGTGAAAATTTTATTTTCTTTTTTCTCAAAAACCTCTTTTATTTTAGAAGTCAAAAGCGCATTGAGCTTTTTATCCTCCAGTTGATCTTCGGCAGTGATGAGAAGAATTTGACTTGTGTTTTGCGAGAGTTTTTCTTGCGATTGAATCGGTCTAATCTCTAAGTTTAGGTGTGAAAAGTTCAAGATATATGTTTTAAGATTTAAAGGATTAAGATATGAAAATTTATTGTGCTTTCCCCAGTTTCAAAGAAGGACTTTATGCGGAACAAGAAATCATATCACGCTGGTATTATGCTATTTTTAATTGCTTTTGAATATCTTTAAAAACAAGCTTAACATTGTCCACATCCAAAGTGTTTCTGTTGGCAAATTCATTGTAATTCAGCATTGCTCTTTTGAGTTCACTTTGAATTTCTCTTGAATTGTGCTCGGTTTTTTCATGTTGGAATACTAAAAAGTAAACGACACGCTGAAGCATTTTTTCTCCTTTTTGTGACAAGCCCATTTTCTCATAAGTGAAAGCAATATTATTACATGAAATTGCAAATATTTGAATAAAAGGAATGCCAATTATCATTGCCTTTTTCAAATGCTGATTTAAAACTTCTGCACGGCAAAGCGCCTCTTCGTATCCCAGAAGAGACGCCTTGTACTTGCCAGCAGAAAAGAGCTTGTTGGAAGCATTTGTCTTCAGTTTCCAAGCTTCTTCTATATGTTGTAAGCAGGTATTACTCATAATGTTTTTAGGTTTTCGTTAGCAAAATCCCAGTTGACGATTTCCCAGAAACTCTCAACAAATTTTGGGCGTGCGTTGCGGTAATCAATATAATAGGCATGTTCCCACACATCCAAAGTTAGAATTGGCTTCTTGCCTTCAGTGATAGGTGTGTGCGCATTGCTCATCGGTAATATTTCTAACTTTCCAGATTCATCTTGTGCTAGCCATGCCCATCCGGCACCAAAAAGCTTGGTTGCCAATGTTGAAAATTCCTCTTTAAATTGCGCAACACTTTGAAAATCACGTTCGATTAATTCTTTAACTTGACCTTCTGGACCGCCACCGCCATTTGGTGAAAGACAATGCCAAAAGAAACTGTGGTTCCAGTGTTGTGCTGCATTATTAAATAAACCAGCTTCCTTTTTTTGATGCCCTTCTAAAATTAACTCTTTAACCGACTTTTCCTCACGTGGTGAATCTTTGATCAATCCGTTGAGATTTTTCACGTATGCTGCGTGGTGTTTGCCGTAGTGATAATCAAATGTTTCCTCTGTAATCAAAGGTGCTAATGCCTTTTTATCATAAGGAAGTTCAGGTAACTCTTTCTTGATGTCTAACATTTTAATTGTATTTAAAATTAAATTTCATTTTTCAAATATATAAAATTAATACACCTTTAAAAATTATTTAGGCTAAGCTAAATATATTTTATACAAATAATAACAATTTTAGCAGAACCCACATTAGGAATTCAGCCGAATCAAATCTTTATCAACTCATTTATAGATGTTGCATCATTTTGAGAGCAATTAGTTTTTAATAAAAAAACCGCAAGTTCATCATGAACTTGCGGTTTTGAATTTTGACTTCACACCTTCCAAAAACGGGAAGGCTTAAAAGCATATTTGCAGAAGATTAATTTGTATTTTTCTTCGCTTCTTCTTTTAAATCTTCATTGGCGATGATGGCAATTTCAACACGTCTATTTTGTGAGCGTCCTTGCACAGTCTCATTATCATACTTTGGTTGTTCTTCACCATACCATTTTATTGAGTATCGGCTAGAACTAATCCCGTTTTGTGTAAAATAACTAGCGACAGAATTTGCTCTTTTTTCAGAAAGTTGCATATTGTATTCAGCGCGACCTGTATTATCTGTATGGCCTTCAATCAGAATATTTGTGTTATCGTATTCTTTAAAAATCTTTAATAACTTACCTAAAGATTCTTGAGAAGCACTATTGAGGTCGTGTTTGTTTGTTGCAAAATAAACACCACTATTTTCATCAAAAGTAATGTTGATTCCTTCCCCAACACGATTCACTTCAGCTCCTGGAACTTGATTTTCTATTTCTCGTGCTTGTTTGTCCATACGGTTTCCAATGTAGCCTCCAGCAGCACCACCAATAACGCCGCCAATAATAGCACCGATTGCAGTATTGTTGCCATCGCCAACATTGTTGCCAATAACGCCACCAATGACTGCGCCACCAGCAGCACCTCCAGCGGCACCACGCTGTGTTTTATTTGTGTTTTTTATCGCTTCACAGCTTGAGAATAGTAGGCTTCCAGTCATCACAAAGGTGATGATTTTCATTTTTGTTAATTTCATGTTATGTTAGATTTATCGGTTTTTAGAAAATTCCATTTGGACGATAAAAGGGGCACCATTGTATTGTACAGTTTGGCGCGTCGTCATATTATAATCATTGAGTTGTGTGATTTCCATGCCGAATCCTTGTTTGATTTTACGTGAATTATCACCCTTATCAACTGGTTTTAATGTAAAAGCATAGGTGTTGTTTTGCAGAGTTTCAATATTCCAAGCAAATTTTTGTTGTCCAGATGGGCAGTCAGAACCACTTAAAGTGTAGTGGCCAGTGTTGTTATTACTGACAAAATTCCAAGATGAATTTTTAAAGCAATTGACAGAGGCATCATTGAATAAATTGACATCGACAAAACCAGAACTTCCTGGATAGCTAATATCAGTTATAGTCCAATCTCCTTTTAATGTGCGCATTGATTGGCGTTCTATTTTTGATGTACTACAAGAAATAAAAAGCAAACTGATGCAAATGGATGCAATAAAATTCTTCATAATTTTGTTTTTTAATTGATTTGTACTGCAAATTAACAGCATCATTTTAAGTCTGCACGGCAATTTAACTTGATTTTGTTAACTTTTTCGCTATCTAACTGTTAATGAATGTCTTTATAA
>JAKDUG010000014.1 GCA_030457805.1 Psychroflexus sp. | reverse complement strand
AAACAAATTACAGTTTCAATTGCGTGTTCAAATCGTTTTACCGTAGAGGCTTTAGAAGAAATTTATGCAGGGATCACAAAGGCAGCTGATTTGTATAATATCGATGTGATTGGAGGTGATACAACCTCATCAATCCAAGGAATGCAGATTAGTATCACCGCTTTAGGCGAAGCCAAAGAAGAAGATATTACCTATAGAAGTGGCGCTCAGCCAAACGATTTGCTCGTTGTTTCTGGTGATTTAGGAGCGGCGTTTTTAGGCTTGCAAATCCTGAAGCGCGAAAAAGAAGTTTTTAAGGTCAATCCAGGCGCACAACCTGATTTGACAGAGTATACTTATCTGATTGAACGTCAATTAAAACCTGAGGCGCGGAAGGATATTCCTGAGTTGTTGAAAAAACTCGAAGTGAAGCCGACCGCAATGATTGATATAAGCGATGGTTTGTCGTCAGAATTAATGCATTTGTGCAAACACTCAAAAGTCGGTGCAAATCTTTATGAAGACAAAATACCTTTAGACCCTAAAGCAATTTCTGCTTGTGAGGAGTTTCAGTTGGATAGTACAACAGTGGCATTGAGCGGAGGAGAGGATTATGAATTGCTCTTTACGATCAGTCAAAATGACTTTGATAAAATTAAAGCAAATCCAGATCTCACGGTGATTGGCCACATGGTAGAAGCCGAGGAAGGCATACACCTGATTTCAAGAATGAATACGAAGATTCCAATGCAGGCAAGAGGTTGGAATACAGTTGATGAAGATCAATAATATTGTTAATGAACTTTGTCTTTGACAAGGTTAAATGTATCTTTGTCTTTTAATTAGACTTAATCTAAAAAAGGATGATCAAAGTAAGCGAAACAGCAAAGCAGAAACTAAGCGTCTTAATGGCTGAAGAAGGCTTTAAGATTGATGATCACTATGTACGCGTTGGCGTGACAAGTGGTGGATGTTCAGGATTATCTTATGATTTGAATTTTGATAAGAATCATCAGGAGAAGGATAAAATGTTTGTAGATAATGGTGTGAAAATCGTTATCAATAAAAGCAGCTTTTTATATCTCGTTGGTACAACCCTAGAATATTCAGGTGGTCTTAACGGAAAAGGCTTTGTTTTTAATAATCCAAATGCCCAACGCACATGCGGTTGTGGCGAAAGTTTTTCATTATAAAATTGAATGCTATGTCTTATACAGAACATGAATTAGAAAAGGAACTCAAAGAAGATAAAGAATACGAGTACGGCTTTTATACAGATGTCAAATCTGATACTTTACCACCAGGTCTTAATGAAGATGTCGTGATTGCAATTTCTAAAAAGAAGGGAGAGCCTGAATGGATGACGGAATGGCGATTAGAGGCTTTCAGACATTGGGAAACAATGGAGGAGCCAGATTGGGCAAATGTCGGTTATGAAAAACCAGATTACCAGGCAATTTCGTATTACTCTGCGCCAAATAGTAAGCCGAAATACGATAGTATAGATGAGGTTGATCCTGAGTTGTTAGATACATTTGACAAGCTTGGTATTTCTTTAGATGAACAGAAAAAACTCGCAGGAGTTGCTGTTGATGTCGTGATGGATTCAGTTTCTGTTGCAACAACCTTTAAGAAAAACCTACGTGAGAAAGGGATTATCTTTTGCTCAATATCAGAAGCAATTTCTGAACATCCAGAATTGGTGAAAAAATATATCGGATCTGTCGTTCCACCAACAGATAACTTCTTTGCAGCATTGAACTCAGCTGTTTTTAGTGATGGTTCGTTCTGCTACATTCCAAAAGGTGTGAGATGCCCGATGGAGCTTTCAACATACTTCAGAATTAACCAAGCAGGAACTGGGCAATTTGAGCGAACTTTAGTGATTGCTGAAGATTCGAGCTATGTCAGTTATCTAGAAGGTTGTACAGCGCCATCGCGTGATGAGAATCAGTTGCACGCTGCAATCGTTGAATTGATTGCGCATGATAATGCTGAGATTAAATACAGTACTGTTCAAAACTGGTTCCCAGGAAATAAAGAAGGAAAAGGCGGTGTCTTTAACTTTGTGACAAAGCGAGGCTTGTGTGAGAAAAACGCAAAAATTAGCTGGACACAAGTTGAAACAGGATCTGCCGTTACATGGAAATACCCGAGTTGTATTTTGAAAGGTGATAATTCTGTGGGTGAGTTTTATTCTATCGCTCTCACAAATAATTTTCAACAAGCAGATACAGGAACAAAGATGATTCATATTGGTAAAAACACCAAGAGTACAATTATCTCAAAAGGGATTTCAGCAGGAAATTCACAGAACTCGTATCGCGGATTGGTGAAGATAGATAAAAGAGCTGAAAATGCCCGAAACTTTTCGGAGTGTGATTCATTGCTCATGGGAAATGAGTGCGGTGCACATACTTTCCCATATATCGAAGTGAAGAATAAAACTGCTCAAGTTGAGCACGAAGCAACAACGAGTAAAATTGGTGAAGATCAAATCTTCTATTGTAACCAACGTGGTATTGATACCGAAAAGGCAATTGCGCTGATCGTTAATGGTTATAGTAAAGAGGTGCTGAATAAGTTACCGATGGAGTTTGCTGCAGAAGCTCAGAAACTTCTTGAAATTTCACTAGAAGGTTCAGTTGGATAAATCATTATTATGAAACGACTTAAAGGCATTATTGTTCTAGCTTGTTTAGTGCTTATTTCTTGTCAAGAAAATGGCAAGAAAGACGCGTCAGCGACACAAAAGGATGTGCAGAAAGAAAAAGGCACTCGCACAGCTGAAGTAGATAAGCACGTTAAAGGCGATTTTATTTATATCGATAGCCTCGCTGTTCTCAAAGGAGAGAATTTTATTTATGGCATCACGATGAATAAAAAAGCTGAAGAGTTAGTTGAACGAACAAATGCTGTCAAAAAAGATAGTTTCGATATGGTACCTGTGACACTGATAGGTGAAATTAAAAAGTCTGAAGATAAAAACACGTGGGAGGAATGGTTGCGCATTGAAGAAATTGTAGAAGTCAAAGCTCCTCAAAAACAAAAAGTTAAATTAGAAACAAAGTAAATCATGCTGAAAATAAAAAACCTACATGCTAATGTTGAAGGCCAAGAAATTCTAAAAGGAATTGACCTTGAGATTAATCCTGGCGAAGTTCATGCTATTATGGGGCCTAATGGTTCTGGGAAAAGTACATTGGCCTCTGTTATTGCAGGAAATGAAGATTTTGAAGTGACTGAAGGTGATATTATTTTTGAAGAATCTAATATTTCTGAGCTTTCTCCAGATGAGAGAGCACATAAAGGGATCTTTCTTTCATTCCAATATCCTGTTGAAATACCTGGTGTTTCTGTGACAAATTTTGTCAGAACATCAATCAATGAGGTACGTAAAGCACGAAATCTGGAACCAATGCCAGCAAAAGATATGCTGAAAATGATCAAGGAAAAGTCAGAGCTTTTAAAGATCGATAGAAAATTTTTATCACGTTCTTTAAACGAAGGATTCTCAGGAGGTGAAAAGAAACGTAACGAGATTTTTCAAATGGCAATGTTAGAGCCTAAATTGGCTATTTTGGATGAGACAGATTCTGGTCTTGATATTGATGCAATCAGAGTTGTTTCAGATGGGGTAAACCAATTGAAAACGAAAGAGAATGCAACTTTAATGATTACGCACTATCAGCGTCTTCTTGATTATATCATTCCAGATTACGTTCACGTTTTACTCGATGGTAAAATTGTAAAATCAGGCGGTAAAGAATTAGCAAAAGAACTTGAGGTACGCGGTTATGATTGGATTAAGGAAGAACAAATCGCAAGCCTTTAATCATTCAAAAAGTTGACACAATGACACTAAAAGATAAATTAATATCATCTTATCTGCTTTTTGAAGAAAATGTCGACCTCGAAAGTGACATTCATAAGCAAAGAGATGAAGCTATTAAATTTTTTGTGGAAACTGGTTTTCCAACAAAAAAAGAAGAGGCATGGAAATACACGTCTTTAAAACCTATTTTAAAAGAGGATTATAATTTCTTCCCTAAAAAAGAAGATGCCCTCGATTATAAAGACGTCAAGAAATATTTTATTCACGATATTGATACGTACACAATTGTATTTGTCGATGGTATTTTTTCATCACAATTATCAAATACAACACATGAGCGCATCGATGCATGCTTGATGTCTTCTGCTTTAAACAAAGACAAATATAAGCCCGTGATTGATAAATACTTTAATAAAGCTGTGCCAAAAGATGGGATGGTTTCTTTAAATACTGCTTTTACGCGTGAGGGTGCATACATCCGTATTCCTAAAAATATTACTGCTGAAAAACCAATTCAAATTTTGAATTTTTCAACAGGTAATCAGGAGGCTTTGATGGTACAGCCACGCAACTTAATTATCCTTGAAGAAGGTGCTGAGACTGAAATTATTGAAAGACATCAGAGCTTGACAGAAAATCCGGTTTTGACAAATGTTGTAACTGAAGTTTTTGTTGAGAAAAATGCACATCTTGATTACTATAAAATTCAAAATGATCACACTTCAGCATCGCTTATTGACAATACCTTTATCAAACAAGATCGTGATAGCAGTGCTTCTGTCCAGACTTTCTCTTTTGGAGGGAAATTGACACGAAACAATCTGAATTTTTATCAGCATGGTGAAAATATCAACTCCATTTTAAAGGGTGTTACTATCATTGAAGGCAAGCAACATGTTGATCACAATACTTTGGTGCATCACCAAGAGCCAAACTGCGAAAGTCACCAAGATTACAAAGGTATTTTCTCAGGGAAGTCAGTAGGTGTTTTCAATGGTAAAATATTGGTTGACAAAGTTGCTCAGAAAACGAATGCTTTCCAGAGCAATAATAATATCTTGATTGATGACACGGCAACATGTAACTCTAAACCGCAACTAGAAATTTTTGCGGATGATGTGAAGTGTAGTCACGGTTGTACAATTGGACAGATGGATGAGGAAGCACTTTATTATTTACAAACAAGAGGGATTCCTTATAAAGAGGCGCGCGCTTTACTGATGTTTGCTTTTGCAAATAAGGTTTTGAGCAGTGTTAGAATTCCTGAAATTAAGAAAAGAATTACCAAACAAATCGCTTTAAAAATAGGTGTTGAATTAGGTTTTGACGCATAGTTTAGAGCTGTTATGATTGTTTTGGAGTTCATTAAATTTTAAACAATGCAAGATACTTCTAAACATACTTTAGATATAAATGCAATTCGAGCGGATTTCCCTATTCTTCAACGTAAGATAAACGGGAAACCGCTCGTTTATTTTGATAATGCAGCGACATCGCAAACCCCGCAGCAAGTGATTGATGCTATTGTCAATTACTACACTAATGACAATGCAAACATTCATCGCGGCGTTCATACATTATCTCAAATTGCCACGGATGCTTATGAACAAGCGCGTGAGAAGATTAGAGCACATTTTAATGCCCAACATGCGCATGAGATCATTTTCACAGCAGGAACAACACACGGGATCAACTTGGTTGCCAGTGGCTATTCACAGCTTTTAAACGATAGAGATGAGGTTATTGTTTCAGCAATGGAGCACCACTCGAATATTGTGCCTTGGCAAATGATGTGTGAAAAAACTGGTGCTCAGCTCAAAGTCATCCCGATGACCGAGCAGGGCGAATTAGATTTGGATACTTTTGATAGTCTGCTCAATGATCGCACAAAATTAGTCTTTATCAACCATGTGTCAAATGCTTTAGGAACTGTCAATCCGATTCAAGAAATCATTGATAAAACGCATGCCGTTGGCGCTAAGATTTTGATTGATGGTGCGCAAGCTGCACCACATATCAAAGCTGATGTTCAGGCTTTAGATATTGATTTTTATACAGTCTCAGCACATAAAATGTGTGGACCAACAGGTGTGGGCGTTTTATATGGAAAAGAAGAATTGCTGGAAGCGCTTCCGCCTTATCAAGGTGGTGGTGAAATGATTGCTGAAGTCAATTTCGATAAAACAACTTATGCTGGTTTGCCACATAAATTTGAAGCAGGAACGCCTAATATCTCTGGAGGAATCGCTTTTGGTGTTGCCTTAGATTATATGAATGCAATTGGCTTTGAAGAGATCGCTGACTACGAAATGGAATTGCTCATTTATGCAACAGGTCAGCTTAAGGATATTGGTGATATCCGTATTTATGGCACATCAGTTGAACGCAAAACCGCTGTGGTTTCTTTTAATGTCAACGGAACACATTCCTATGATATCGGGACACTTTTAGATAAAATGGGAATTGCTGTAAGAACTGGACATCACTGTGCTCAGCCAATCATGAAATTTTATAAAATTCCAGGAACGGTCCGAGCATCATTCTCTTTTTACAATACAAAGGAAGAAATCGATTTGTTCATTGACGGTGTCAAGAAAGCAAAATCAATGTTGTTATGAGTTTGATAAAAGCCAGCCTTACGCTTTGTTTCTTATGCCTAGTTATGTCTTGTAAAGTTGCACAGTCAGGAGCAGAAAATTCTGCGCTTCAGTCTGCCAATTATCACATCATCCAGCTCAATCAACAAGATGTCAGCGATGGTGATTTAGAGATGAATATCATTGCTAAAGAAAGTAAAATCTACGGATTTTCAGGATGTAATACTTATCATTTTAATTATCAACTAAAAGATGATAAGCTAGATATGGGAGATGGGATTTCCACAAAGAAATATTGTGAAGGTCAAATGGATCTCGAAAATCTGTTTTTTGAGATGACCTCTCAAATCGATCATTTTGAGCAAGAAAAAGAGGGGATCATTTTTAAAAATCAAGAAGGAGAAATTATAATTAAAGCCTTAAAAGACTAAAAAAGTGAGTGATATAAAGGAAATACAAGAAGAGATAGTTGACGAATTCAGCATGTTTGACGATTGGATGCAGCGCTATGAGTATATGATTGAGCTAGGCAAATCGCTTCCGATGATAGATGAGTCATACAAAACAAAAGACAATTTGATTAAAGGTTGTCAGAGCCAGGTTTGGGTAAAAGCAGATTATAAAGACGGCAAAATTATCTTTACTTCCGATAGTGATGCTATTATTACCAAAGGGATTATTGCCATTCTGATTCGTGTTTTTTCAAACCAAACGCCGGAAGCTATAATGAAAGCAGAAACGAGTTTCCTTGATGAAATAGGACTGAAGGATCACTTGTCACCAACCAGAGCAAATGGATTGGTCAGCATGATAAAACAATTAAAAATGTATGCCATTGCATACAGTAACCGTTAATACAATAAATGATGTCAGATAAAGTCGATACAGAAAAATTAGGAGATGAAATTGTTCGCGTTTTAAAAACAATTTACGACCCAGAAATACCAGTTGATATTTATGAACTTGGTTTGATTTATGACGTTTTTGTCAATGAAGATAATGATGTGAAAATATTGATGACCCTTACATCACCAAACTGTCCAGTTGCAGAATCAATGCCGCAAGAAGTTGGTGAGAAAGTGAAGTCAATGGATCTTGTCAATGATGCACGAGTTGAACTTACATTTGACCCGCCTTGGTCACAAGATTTAATGAGCGAAGAAGCAAAACTTGAATTAGGAATGCTATAATTGCATCCTGAAAAAAAATCCTATGGCAGAAATTGTAAATCGCGTTGCGGAAAGTAAGCTTTTAACATTTAACCTTGAAGATTATTATGTCGATGGGCTGCGAAAGCAGATTGATCTAAAACAATGGCTTTATGAAGGTTTTGTTTTACGTGAAAAGGAATTCCGAAAGGCATTAAAAGCATTCGATTGGCAGCAGTACGACAATACCTATGTCGCACTGTATTGTTCAACTGATGCTATTGTGCCGACTTGGGCATACATGCTAGTGGCAACGCACTTGAAATCATATGCAAAGAAAGTTGTTTATGGTGATCTTGAGGTCTTGGAAAGTATTTTGTACACTGAAAAACTTCAGAATATTGACTTGTCAGAATACCTTGATAAACCTGTTATTGTCAAAGGTTGCAGTGCAAAACCAGTACCTCAAAATGCCTATTTGCTGATCATTTCTAAGCTTCAAGATTATGCCAAAAGCATCATGTTTGGTGAAGCTTGTTCTGCAGTACCACTTTATAAAAAGAAAAAATAAATCCTTAATTACCTAATAGACTATGAAGAAGATGAGTTTTCTTTTGAGTTTATTTGTGTGTATTAGTCTGTACGCACAAGACTCAAACCAAACCCCAAATGATTCAATCTGGACTACAGGCGGTTCTTTCTCGTTCTTGGTCAATCAATCTGCTTTTAATGCTGACTGGCAAGGCGGAGGAACCTCGAACTACTCTGGAAATATCGTTATTAATTATGATATTAATTATGAAAAAGATGCCTATAGCTGGGATACGAAGTTCCTCGCAGATTACGGAATTACCAAAACTAAAAAGCAAGAATTTTACCGAAAAACAAGTGACCGTTTTGAAGTTAACTCAATTTTAGGACGTCAGATTCAAGAATCTAACTGGTTTGCTTCAGCTTTGTTAAACTTCAAAACACAGCTTGATAAAGGTTACACTTTTGAAGATGATACAGATACAGGGGAAGAAGTTAGAGAAACGGAAACTCAATTTATGTCTCCAGCCTATACACAACTTGCGCTTGGTGCTTTGTGGAAAAAGGGCAATGACCTAAAGGTTAATATCTCTCCAGTTTCAGGTCGAGTAATTACAGCCAATAAAAGGTTTACAACAACGCCTGGTTATGAAGATGGTGACTTTTTCGGACTTGATCAAGGCAAGGCAGCGCGTTATGAATTTGGTGCTTCTATCAATGCTTACGGGAAGTTTAAGCTCATGGAGAATATAAGTATGGAAAACATTTTGGCGCTCTATTCCAACTATATTGAAGATCCATTAAATGTTGATATCGATTATACCATGAACTTGGTTTTGAAAGTGAATCAATACATTTCTACAAACTTGACTTTTCAAGCGATTTACGATGATAATGCAGCAAAGGGTTTTCAAGTGAGAGAAGTGCTCGGTGTCGGGGTTAGCTTCGATCTGTAAATCCTTCTCTTTCGAGTATAAATATAAACAGGCGTAATAGTTTTAAACATTGCGCCTGTTTTTTTTACTTTCAAGGAAGTCAACTTAGATATTATTAAGAAGTTTTTTGGCTTCTTCAATACTGCTGTTGACGCTTTCCTTCATCTTTAAGGCGCTTTCTCTGTAATTCTTTGCCGTGTTCGTTTTGATCTTAATTGAATCGGCTTTGTCTGTTTGTAAGCCTTCTTTGATTTCTTTCGTGCTGAAGGCATTGCTGAAATCTCGCATCCATGTCATCATTTCCTCATGTGCATCTTTGAGTCTTTTTTTTGATTTCTCAATCGTCAAACTATCTACACCAGCTAAAGTGTCGAGGCTTCTTATTTTTTGATTGATTTCACTCATTTTAGGCATGACATCGTCGTGGACTTCAATCGCTTTATTAATTTCTTTTTTAAACTCTGAATCTATTTTTGATTTTTGGTTGCCTTTACAGCTGACTGCAATGATAGCAATACATAAGAGAGCAAGTGTTCTAAGGGTTTTCATTTTTTTTTAATTTATATATATTCAAATTGTTTACCTGGTAATGGTCTGACCAAGCCTTTCAGCTCCAAATTTAATAAAATACTAGCTGTTTTAGAGGTTGTGTACGCACAACTTATGGCAACTTCGTCTAATTCAGCCTTTCTTTTTTTTCTAAGAACTTCAAGGCATTTCTCCTCATTTTCAGTCAGGTCGAGGTTGAGTTGTGTTTGTCTGCTTTCTTTTTTGGGTGTGATATCCCAATTCAAATGATAAATAAGATCAGCAGGATCTGACAGTAAATGTGCCATTTGTCTTTTGATCAGATTATTGCAGCCCTTACTGTATTGATCAGTAGGTCGGCCTGGAACTGCAAAGACATCACGATTGTAAGAGTTGGCGATTGTGGCAGTGACTAATGAACCTCCCTTTACGGCACTTTCAATGACAATTGTAGCTTGACTTAAGCCAGCAATAATTCGATTTCGCGCTAAGAAATTGTTGCGATCAAATTTTTTAAAACTGCAGAAGTCTGTCATAAATCCACCGTTTTCTGCAACGGCTTTCATGTATTTTTTATGCACTTTCGGATAGATCTGATCTAAACCGTGTGCTAAGCAGGCAATATTTTGAAGTTTATTATTGATCGCAGCTTTGTGTGCTGTGATGTCTGCACCATATGCAAAGCCAGATACAATTACAGGATTTAAAGGCGACAAACTTTCGATGAGTTCTTCACAAAATGCAATTCCACTTGAAGTGATTTTGCGCGTTCCGACAATACTGATGATTTTTTTATTCTGTAGATCGATATTGCCTTTTGAAAAAAGAACAATCGGTGAGTCAATGCATTGTTTGAGATAATGCGGATAATCTTTATCTGTAAAATAGGTGCACTTGATGTTTTCTTGCTCAATAAATCGTACTTCTTCCTCGGCTTTTATCAAGTAAGCAGGGTCTTTAAATGCATCTCGTTTGACTTTGCCAATTCCTGTTAAGCTTGCTAATTCTCTTGGTGAAGTTTTAAAAATGGCTTTAGCCGATCCGAAGTGTTGGATTAGCTTTTTGGCCGTTGTATCACCAACTGAAGGAATCTGTTTAAGGGCAATCGCATAGTGTAATTCTTCTAAAGTCATGCTTTGAGGATGGTGGATTCCCTCAAAGTTAAGCTTAATTTTCTAAAGATTCTTCTTCTGTGAGATCTTGGTCTTCTTCTTTCTTAAATTCCTTACCGATATAAACCAATTTTGATTTTTCATCAATTTCAATTTCAGTACTATTAGAGTGGATGATATCAAGGCGTCCTTCTTCGTTTTTAATGAAAAGCGGGACGATGTCAGATTCGGCTTTACTCATTTCAATCAATCCGCGGTAATGCTCTAAAGAGTTGAGCTCTATTTCATGTATATTAGGATAACGTCTAGAGAGATTGACAAGCTTGATGTAATCATCTGTCGGTGAGAAAAGACCTTCTTCTGGGTTTTTCTCTGGATTTTCCATTTCTTCAGATGAAATAACGCGATATGTCCCGTGCTCGCCAAAACTTTTTGCAAAATTTTCGATGGCCTTTTTGTTGACGGATGTATTTCCTGTTAAAGCCATGATATAGCCAACATCACTGAGTTCAATATTATCGATCAAATCATCAGAATAAATATTGGCATGTATGGCATCAATTCCCATTGATTGCGCCATCTCAATATTGCTTCTGTTGTTGTCAATAATGACAACATGTCTATCATTATCCTTCAAATACTTTGCGATAAGTCGTGAGAAAGAAGAAGATCCAACGATTAAAATACCTTGTGAATCTGTCAAGAAAACACCAAATAATCTTGCGATTGGCCGTGCTGTTGTCGCATTGAGAAGAACCGTTCCTAATACGATTGTGAAAACCAATGGCGTGATCAATTCAGCATTTGGAACATTTTGATTCATTAATTTTAAACCAAATAAAGAAGCAATACCTGCGGCAACAATTCCTCTTGGTCCTACCCAGCTGATAAACAGTTTCTCATTTGTCTCTAAGGTGGAATTCATACTGCTGAGAAAAACCCCCAAGGGCCTGACTACGAAAACAACGACGACAAATAAGATTAATGTTTCCCAGTTGTAAACTAAGAGTAAATCAGCGTAATTGATGTTTGCTGCGAGTAGAATAAAGAGAATTGAGATGAGTAAAACACTTAATGATTCTTTGAAATAAAGTAATTCTTTGAGGTTTGGGAGGTTGGTGTGCCCCATAATTATACCCATCACAACCACTGCTAAAAGGCCACTTTCATGTGCAAATTGGTCTGCAAGAACAAAGACACCCAAGACAGTTGCCAGTGTAAAAACATTGAGTAGATAATGTGGGATTATTTTTTTCTTAACGGCGTAACTGAGCGCATGTGCAAAAGTAAACCCAAAGGTGAATCCGAATAAAACAATTTTGCCAAATTCAATCAAGGCCGTAGATGTAAAGGCTTCACCTTTACCAGCGATGATAAATTCGTAGACCAAAACGGCAACCAACGCACCAATTGGATCAATAAGAATACCTTCCCATTTTAATATTGTTGAGACGTCTTTTTTAAGAGGTATATTTCTCAAAATCGGAGAAATTACTGTGGGTCCTGTTACAATAATCAAGGCAGAAAATAGCAGTGAGATTTGCCAGCTCAGTCCTAAAATGAAGTGAGCAGCAATACCAGAGCCTATAAAAGTAATGGCAACAGCCACCGTGATCAGTTTGACAATTACTGGACCGACGTTTAAAATTTCGCTTCGCCGAAGTGTCAATCCACCTTCAAAAAGAATAATGGCAATAGCTAAAGAAACGAAATAATATAAGCTTTCACCTGGAAAGAGTCCTGAGTCACCATTCCAAACGGGTTCGATGAGCTTTGAGCCATCAGGCGTAAATAGAGTTGCGATGGGGCCAACTAAAAGTCCTATAAGAATGAGAGGTAGGATTGCTGGAATTTTTAATCGCCAAGCAAACCACTGCGCAAGAATTCCTAAAATAATGATACCTGCTAATTCGACCATAAATATATTTTGTTGTTAAAAATAGCATAATTCAAAAAATATGAAAGCCTAAATTAAGACATATTTAGTAATTTGCCTACAAAAGTACAATAGTCATGACATTATATCCAATTGAGACAGGGAATTTTAAACTAGATGGAGGAGCGATGTTCGGTGTTGTGCCTAAGTCACTTTGGCAACGCACAAATCCAGCTGACTCAAATAATATGATTGATATTGCTGCGACGAGCCTATTGATAGAGGATGGCGATCGGTTGATTTTGATTGACACTGGTTTGGGTAATAAGCAAAGCGATAAGTTTTTTGGCTATTATTACCGTTGGGGCAATCACAGTCTCGATCGATCTTTAAAAGAAAAAGGATTTCACCGTGATGACATCACAGATGTGTTTTTGACGCATTTGCATTTTGATCATTGTGGTGGCAGCATTCAGTGGAATAAAGATAAAACAGGCTATGAGCCAGCTTTTAAAAATGCAAAGTTTTGGACCAATCGTGAACATTGGGATTGGGCCGTCAATCCAAACGATAGAGAAAAAGCTTCTTTCCTCAAAGAAAATCTTCTGCCAATGCAGGAGTCAGGACAACTCAACTTCCTTGAGCGTACCGGAAAACGTCATTTTTATCAAGAACTTGGCTTTGAAGTTCTTTACGTTGACGGACATACAGACAAACAAATGATTCCTATATTAAATTACAAAGGCAAAAAATTAGTTTTTGCAGCTGATCTTCTACCAACAGCTGGTCATGTGCCTTTGCCGTTTGTGATGGGTTTTGATACCCGACCACTTTTAACACTAAAAGAAAAGAAAGCCTTTTTAGAAGAGGCTGTTGGTCAAAACTATTACTTATTTCTGGAGCATGATGCACACAATGAGATTATTACCCTACAAGACACAGAGAAAGGTGCAAGACATCATGAAACATTTACCTTTAATGAACTGTTTAATTAAACATAAATTTATCTAATGAAATTGAATTCTTTAAAAAAAGTCACAGGTCTTATATTCGCCTCAGGACTTATGATTAGCTGTGCAAGTGGTCCAAAAATAGATGCGGCAGCCTTGACAAACAACACAATAGACTCTAAAAAATCTTCTCTTTCTGAGGATGATAGAGAGTCGTGGTCACATTTAGACTTAAAGCAAGATACGATACCAGGCATGAGTGTCAATCGTGCTTATGAAGAGTTGATCAAAGATTATGAAGGAAGTGAAGTTATCGTTGCCATTGTCGATAGTGGGATTGATATAGAGCATGAAGATCTTAAAGATGTTATTTGGGTAAATGAAAAAGAAACAAAAAATAACAATGTTGATGATGATAATAACGGCTACGTCGATGACATCCACGGATGGAATTTCTTAGGTGATATTGTTGAAGAGAATCTTGAATCAACGCGTATTGTCAGAGATTTTGAAGACAAATACAAGGGCAAAACTGCAGCTGATATTTCTGCTGAGGACAAAGCTGAATTCGAAATGTATAAAGCAGCAGCGTCAGAACTCAAGGAAGATAAAGCCGAAGCAAAAGCGAACCTCGATTACTACGTCAGCTTAAAAGATCAAGTTGAAGGCGCTCAGAAAACACTGACGGATTCTTTAAAAGGACAAGATTTAACGATCGAAAACCTAAATAATCTAGAGTCGGATGATGAAAAAACAAATCAGAAAAAAATGCTTTTGCTAAACATCATGTCAAATGTTGGTGAGGACATAGATGCTGCAACTGAACAACTACAAGGTGGAATTGATTATTACAATAATAAATCTGAGTCTCACTTTAATTTAGATTTAAATGCACGTGCAGAAAAGCTAGGGGATGACGAAAATGATTTCTCTGTTCAATACTATGGTAATAACCAAGTGACTGGCCCAGACCCAAAGAAAGAAGACGCAAAACACGGAACGCATGTCGCTGGTATTGTTGGCGCATCACGTCACAACGATATCGGGATGAATGGTGTGGCAGAGAATGTGAAAATTATGGCTGTAAGAGCAGTGCCAGATGGTGATGAGTATGATAAAGACATTACTATGGCAATTCGTTATGCTGTTGATAATGGTGCAAAAGTGATCAACACATCTTTCGGTAAATACCATTCACCATACCCTAAAAAGGTTAATGAAGCGATTGCTTATGCTGCAAAACACGATGTATTAATCGTCAATGCTGCTGGTAATGAAGGTCTTGATTTAGATGAAAAACGTGTTTATCCAAATGATCAATGGCCAGGACAAGAAGAAGAAATTGTTTCAAACTTTATCAATGTTGGCTCAATAGCACCGAGTTATGGGAAAGAATTAGTTTCAGGTTTTTCTAACTATGGACAAGAAAGTGTAGATGTCTTTTCTCCAGGTTCACAAATTTACTCGACAACACCTTTAGATGAATATGAGTTCTTACAAGGAACTTCTATGGCGTCACCAAACGTTGCTGGAGTTGCTGCTGTGATTCGTTCACTTTACCCAAAATTATCAGCAGAACAAGTTAAAGATGCGATTGTTAATAGTGGATTGACTGCAGATATTGATGTTATTGTTGGTGGTAATGCAGAAGATATGCGTCCATTTAGTACACTTTCAAAATCAGGAAAGATGGTGAATATGTACAATGCTATTATTTACGCTTCAAAATTATAAACTATGTTACGTTACTTTTTTTTAGGCTTAAATATTTTTATGTTTTCGCTCATTTCTTTTGCACAAAACAGTACCTCGTATTGGCAACAGCATGTTGAGTACACGATGGATGTTGATTTTGATGTCAAGAACTATCAGTATGAGGGTGAGCAAGAACTCGTTTATACAAACAACTCTCCTGACACGCTTTACAAGGCTTATTATCACTTGTATTTTAATGCTTTTCAGCCAGGAAGTGAGATGGATGTCAGATCGAGAACGATTAAAGATCCAGATAGAAGAGTCGAAGATAGAATTTCAAAATTATCTGAAGATGAAATCGGTTTTCTCAAAGTCAATGCTTTGATGCAAGATGGTGAGAAGCTTGCTTACGAAGTTGTAGGAACTGTACTTGAAGTACGTTTGGCAAACCCAATTCCTCCAGGAAATAGCACAACCTTTGATATGGAATTTGAAGGGCAAGTGCCTGAACAAATTAGAAGATCTGGGCGTAATTCATCAGAAGGTGTTGCTTTGTCAATGTCACAATGGTATCCTAAATTAGCAGAGTACGATTTTGAAGGTTGGCATGCTGATCCTTATGTTGGCCGTGAGTTTCACGGTGTTTGGGGAAACTTTGATGTCAAGATTAAGATTGATAAAAACTACATTTTAGGTGGGACTGGCTATCTTCAAAACCCAAATAAAATTGGTTATGGCTATGAGGATGAGGGTGTTAAAGTGAAAAGGAAAGGCCGCAAGTTGACATGGCATTTCATCGCACCAGGTGTGCATGATTTTACATGGGCTGCGGATCCTGAGTATATCCATGACAAGCGTACAGCTTATGACGGAACAACACTTCATTTCTTGTATAAAGACAATCCGGAGATTAAAGAAAACTGGGTTAACTTACAAGAGAAAACAGAAGGCCTTTTAAAATTCTACAATAAGCATATTGGCAAGTATCCTTACAAACAGTATTCTGTTATCCAAGGCGGTGATGGTGGTATGGAATATGCGATGTGTACATTGATTACAGGGGAGAGAAGCTTTGGAAGTTTAGTAGGCGTCACGGCACATGAAATGGCACATGCCTGGTTTCAGCACGTGTTGGCAACGAATGAATTAAGACACGAATGGATGGATGAAGGCTTTACTTCATATATTTCAACTTTAGCTGAGAATGCTGTTTTTGGAAAAGATCCTGACTTTCCACAACAAGGGTCTTATGACTCTTACATTGGTTTGGCTAATTCTGGTTTTGAACAACCACAGACAACACATGCTGATCGCTACAAGTTCAATGGTGCTTATGGCGCCGCTGCCTACTCTAAAGGTGCTGTCTTTTTGTCTCAATTGGGGTATTTAATTGGGGAGGAGAATTTGAAAAACACATTGACAAGCTATTACGATCAATGGAATTTTAAACACCCAACACCAAATGATTTTATCAGAGTTGCTGAAAAAGTTAGCGACGCTGAACTTGGTTGGTACTTAAATGATTGGACACGAACGACTAATCAAATTGATTATGGCGTAAAGGATGTTCAGGAAGGTACTGAAAAAGACGAAACTGTCATTACACTTAAACGAATCGGATTAATGCCGATGCCTATAGAAGTTGAGGTGACATATACAGACGGTTCTTCAGAAATGACTTATATTCCGTTACGGATGATGCGTTATAGCAAACCTGAGCTAAAAGTAGCTGATAAAGATTGGCCTTGGGCGTTTCCAACTTATGAGTTGAAAATTGACAAAGCTAAATCTTCTATTCAGAAAATCGAAATAGATCCAAGTCAGCTCATGGCTGATGTTGACCGATCAAACAATGTCAAACAAATGAATGAATAAACTGATTTGAGATTTTTAATGACATTAAAAAACCGCTGTATTTAATTAATGCAGCGGTTTTTTTTATTTGAGATAGTCATATTTTTCTAAAGTTCAGATGTGCTAATGATTTCTCCAGCTTCTAAAAGCTCTTCTTGTCGCATTTTCAAGACGATTTGAACAATTGCTAGAACGTCTTTTTCACAATAGGTGACAATCCTGTTGATGTCTTTTTCTTTATAATAAACATCTTTCACTTGGCTGCCATCGATATCGTCTTTAGGGGAAGGCACCTTCAAGATAGCTGTCATTAATTTAAGTGAAGTGTAATGCTTATAATCTCCAAACTTCCAGAGTTCTAATGTATCTAGATAAGGAATCTCCCAAGGTTTCTTTCCGAATAAATTCAACTTCTTTGGCAGTTGTATACCATTAATGAGCATGCGCCTTGCGATGTATGGAAAGTCAAATTCTTTGCCATTATGCGCGCACAATAAATGTTGAACTTTGTTGAAATGCGTGTTTAAAAGCGTTTTGAAATCTACTAAGAGTTTCCTTTCTTCTCCTGAAAAACTTTTAATTCTGAATTGTCTTTCATCTTCTTTTGAGACCAAATACCCAACTGAAATACAAACGATTTTTCCGAATTCAGCCCAAATCCCTGCGTGGCCATAGTACTTTTCAGCAGTTTCATCTTCCTTTCTTTTGTAAGCAGTCTTGGTGTCAAAAAGATCCTGCATCGTCGCGTTGAGCTCCTCGAAACTCTCATGTTCAGGAACAGTTTCAATATCAAGAAAAAGAATGTTGTCGAGGTGGAGTTTGTTTAACATAATGATCAGGTTTTAAGCATTTGATAGGCTTCATCGATATAGATGTAAAAGTCTTTTGGATACGCGTCGACTTTTTCTTCATCTCTTTTATGGCCAAGTCTGACAATAATAAGATCATCTTCAGGAATGCTGATCACATATTGGCCTAAAATACCGCGCATACTAAAGATGTGTTTGTCTTTATAATCACTCAACCAAAAACCATAACCGTAATGCGGGCTGTCTTCAAAACGAGGATTGATGGCTTTTTTGACAAGGTCGGTATCGATAATTTGTTGTCCATCCCATTTTCCATCTTGCAGCAAAAGTTTCCCCACTTTAGCGAAATCACGGGCGTTAGAAGCCAAGCAGCAATAGGTTTTCTCCATTCCACTATTGACATCGTCGAGTTGCCAGTAGGCTGTGCCGCGCATGCCTAGAGGTTTCCATATGCTTTTGCTTAAATATTCAGAAAGACTTGTCCCCACTGCTTTTGTGATGATCATGCCTAAAAGTTCAGTGTTGCCACTTAAGTATTCAAAACTTTCTCCTGGCTTTTCATCAATTGATAGGCTCTCGATGAGTTCCGAAATATTAGCATCGTAATAGGCTTTGGCTGTCATGGAAAATGGACTGTAATAGTCTTCTTCCCAATTTAAACCAGATGCCATTGAAGCCAAATCGCCAACAGTGGTTTGGTTGGCAAATTCACCTTTAAAGTCAGGATGAAAATCTGTGATGGGTTGGTCTAGACTTTTGATAAAACCATCTTGAATCGCTTTAAAAAGCAGAACACTTGTAATGCTTTTGGCCATTGAGAAGGAGTTTGTTTTAGAATCCTTAGAATAGTCTTCTGCGTAATTTTCGTAAAGAATCTTCCCGTCTTTAATGA
This sequence comes from Psychroflexus sp., assembly GCA_030457805.1. Lineage (GTDB taxonomy): Bacteria > Bacteroidota > Bacteroidia > Flavobacteriales > Flavobacteriaceae > Psychroflexus. Next base: position 5,644 of record JAKDUG010000014.1, on the reverse strand, counting down.
TGAGGTAAGCAATTGTTCCATATTCTTTATAAGTGTCCTGCAAACGACTTGTTGGTTTAATTGCTGTTTCCTTTTCTTCCCAAGCTTGAACAGTTTTATTTTCAATCGTTCGGTTGTCAAAATAAGGGAAATCATCAATGAAAGCGGTTTTATGTCCTGTGAAATAAACAACACGAATGCCTTTTAAAATGTAGGTTGCATCAAAAATATAGAGAAGTACAAGGCTTAAAAGCAAGAGACCTATAATCCATTTCAGGATTTGACGAATGACTTTCATGAATGAGAATATTTATTATTTGACTCTAAGATAATTGAATTTTTTAACTTTGATTTATAAGCAAATCAAATGGATATAAAAGAAACAATAAAAAGTCGCATCAAAACATTAAAAACCTTGTTTTATTTCACGGGTTTGGTCTGGATTGGATTTTTGATTTACACAATTTATGTGTTTATCAATAGATCTTTTCAGTCATCACTCTTAATTACACTCTTACTCATTGTCTCTGCAATGATGATATTACAATATCTAAAAAAGAATGAGATCAAAAAACTTGATCAATTGAATGAAGATGAATAAAAAAAGCTGTCCCAGAAGTCATAATCCAGTCTATATGTTCTTCAATATATCAAAGACCCTGAATCAAGTTCAGGGTGACAAAGTTGGGCTAACTTGAGAAGGATGAATATAAAAAGCTGCTTGGAATCATATCCAAGCAGCTTTTGGTTTTAATTTATTCTTTGTTTACCAGATTCTCACACGCTTTTCAGGCGCGATGTATAGGCTATCTCCCTTCTTGATGCCGAATGCATCATAAAATGCATCAACGTTTTGTAAAGGTACATAAGCTCTGTACTGACCAGGAGAATGCGGATCCGTTTTAACTTGTGTTTTTAAAGCTTCATCTCTAGATTTTGTTCTCCAGACTGTTGCCCAAGACATGAAGAATCTCTGTTCGGGTGTTAAACCTTCGATTTTACCAGGATTTCCATTTTCTTCTAAGTGCATTTGTAAACCATCAAAAGATCCTAAAACACCACCTAAATCTCCAATGTTTTCACCTAAAGTAAAATCACCGTCGATATAAGCACCGTCGAGAACTTCAATAGAACTGTAAAGATCAGCTAAAGCTTTTCCTCTTTCAGTAAACTGCTCTAAATCATCATCAGACCACCAGTTTTTCAAGTCTCCTTCAGCGTTAAAACGCGCGCCACTATCGTCAAATGCATGCGAAATTTCATGACCGATGACAGCGCCAATTCCACCATAGTTTACAGCGGCATCAGCTGTGTAGTCATAGAAAGGAGGTTGTAAAATGGCAGCTGGGAAAACGATTTCGTTAAACATTGGGTTGAAATAAGCATTCACAATTTGTGGTGCCATTCCCCATTCAGTTTTGTCAACCGGTTCGCCTATTTTTGAAAGATTGTCTTCGTAATTCCATTGACCAACAGCAACCATATTGTCGTAATAAGACTTGTCAGTGTTGACTTCTAAATCAGAATAATCCTTGAACTCATCAGGGTAGCCAATTTTAACTGTGAAGTTTTCAAGTTTTTTGATGGCTTCATCTTTAGAATCTTCTGACATCCATTCAAGTTTACCAATTCTATTTTCAAAGGCTAAAATGACATTATTAATCATTGCTTCTGCCTTTTCTTTTGCTTCTGGCGGGAATCTTTCATCGACATAAAGTTTCCCTACAGCTTCTCCAATTGCATTGTTGACTACTGAAAGTGCTCTTTCTTCAAGTGGGCGTTGTGCTTGTGCACCACTTAATGTTTTGCTGTAAAAATCCCAATTTGTTTTTTCTATTTCTTCTGATAAATAACCAGAGGCATCATTCAATGTTGCCCAACGCAATAAGATCTTCCAATCATCAACATTTCCTCTTTTGATCATTTGATCAAGTGTGGCCATGTATTTAGTTTCCATCACTAAAACAGTATCTGGTAATTTTTCAATCCCTAAATCTGTCATGTATTGTTTCCAGTCGATACTACTGCCAGCCATTTCTCCAAGCTTGTCTATGCCTGCTCTATTGTTGTAGTTTCTGAAATCTCTGCGTTCTACTTTTGTCAAACGGTCTTTAGCTAATTCCGTTTCTAAAGCTAAGATACGCTCAGCTTGTTGGTGTGCTTCTTCTTCGCTATCACCTAAATACTGTAGCATAACAGTGATGTGATCAACGTACTGTTCTCTTACTTTTTTAGAATCATCATCCTCTTTTAAGTAATAATCACGTTCTGGTAAACCCAAGCTACCTGTCCCGATGTATGCGATATTGATATCGCTATCATTTGGATCAGAATAGGCTGATAGGTTGAAAAAAGGTGATGAAACTTCTGAGTTGTCTTCAGCTAATAATTTCTGTAAATCAGAAGCATTCTCGATTTCCTCAATTTTTTTAATACTAGGTAAAATCGGTTTCACACCTTGTTCATTTCTGCGCTCAGTATCCGTGATGGCATTGAAGACCGCAAGTGCTTTTGCTTGATCTGTTCCTTCACTGTACTTGCCAGACTCTTCTGCTTTTTTAAGAATATTTAAAACATCGTCATCTGTTTTTTTACGCAAAATCTGGAAACCACCCCAAGTTGTTCTGTCGTCAGGAATTTCAGCAGTTTTGTTCCACTTGCCGTTGACATAGGTGTAAAAATCATCTTGCGGTCGGACGTCTTGATTCATGTATTTCACATCAATTCCTGGCGCTGACTCTGTGATCTCTTTTTTCTGATCGTCTTTCTGACAGCTGGCAAAAATACCTATCGCTGCAAGAGACAAAGTTATTTGTTTGATCTTCATGTTTGAAATTGTTTTAATTATATGTCTAAAATTATTTAAATTGTTACGATTATTTAACTGAATTTTTCAGAAAATTTTTATCGTGCTGTCTTTTTGCTTTGACAACTTGCTTGACTTGTGTATTGGGGACTAGGATAGATAAAACATAATGTGCTATTTTCCATTCATTTTTGGATTTGACTAAAACGCCACTTCCACTACACAAACCCATATGCTCTGATTCTAATGTTTCATCAAACCAAGCTGTGTTATGATCTTTATTAAAGTATATATGGCGTTGCTGTGGTACAAATACCCAAGCATATTCTCCTTGAAAGTGGGGCATTGCATATGCCTTGAATGCATCCATCTCCCAATTTTCATCCGCATCCGAACCAATGAAATGTGCATCGACTGTCATGGTCTCAAAATAAGTTTCTTCATCAGCAGTGGCTGCCGCCTGATGCCAATTGTCTAGGGTTTGATTGATCTTGTTTTTATCTTGTGCAAAAAGACAACATTGAAGCCCAAAACATAAAAAAAATAACTTAGTCCTCATTTTTGGACTCAAAGTTAGGCGTTTTAATATGAATTTCGTTAATCTGGATATTTAAACTGCTGTAGCCCTGTACAAGTTTGTAAATAGATTCATTAATTCTAGCTGAATCCTGACTTCTGAAATGGAGAAGTTGTTTGAGGTTTTTAGCTTGTGTTTTGATTAATTTTAAGCGCGACTTGACTGGTCTTTTTTGAAGTGTATCGGGAATAGTTTTTTGCAATGTATCTGAAATGCGAATGATGTTGTCCGTATTATTGAGCACCTCTGAAATGTTGAAGGCCTTCATGCGATGCATTTCCGATTCAAGCGCAGTGTATGCATTCCAATCCATAGTCGTTTCTTTAGCTGATGGATTCAGGCTTTGAATATAAATAGTATCGATTTGAATCTTATTGTCGTAGAAGTCAATTACTTTTTTTGAGTCGTCCTCTTTCTTCTGACCATTTTGGCAGGCCAGAAACATCATGCACAATAATAAAGCAAAAGTTCTTTTCATAAGATTAATTCATTTGAATTTTGCAAAAGGAAGACTTTACAATTATACTATTTTTAGCAAGAATGCTTGCATCAATGTTTATATTTGTCAAAAAAATATACTTATGGCAAAAACACTTATCATCGGTGCTTGTGGCCAGATTGGGTCAGAGCTTTCTGCGACATTGAGAGAAAAGCACGGAAAAGATAATATCATAGCAAGTGATATTCGAGAAGGCTCGGATGCTTTGATGCAATCAGGTCCTTTTGAAGTTTTGGATGCAACCAATTTTGAGGCTTTACAAAATGCAGTTGTGTACTACGATATTGATACTGTTTACCTGATGGCAGCGATGTTAAGTGGGACAGCAGAAAAGTTTCCAATGAAAGCTTGGCAATTGAATATGGAGACTTTATTTAATGTCTTGAATCTTGCTAAGGATCATAAAATTGAGAAAGTTTTTTGGCCTTCGAGTATTGCTGTTTTTGGACCAACTACACCAAAAATGGACACGCCTCAGAAAACCGTGATGGAGCCATCAACCGTTTATGGGATCAGTAAACAAGCTGGCGAGCGTTGGTGTGAATATTACTTCAACCGTTATGGCGTTGATGTCAGAAGTATTCGTTATCCTGGATTGATCAGTTATAAAACACCTCCAGGTGGTGGCACAACAGATTATGCTATCGAGATTTTTCACTCAGCAGCAAAAGGAGAGAATTACACCTCTTTTTTAGGTGAAGAGACAGCTTTACCAATGATGTATATGGATGATGCCATCAAAGCAACAATTCAATTAATGGAAGCTGATACTGAGAATGTAAAAGTGAGATCATCTTATAATTTAGGCGGAATCAGTTTTACACCAAAAGTCTTGGCTGATGCGATCCGAAAAGAAGTTCCTGATTTTGAAATCGATTACGAACCAGATTTTAGACAACCGATTGCTGATTCTTGGCCATCAAAAATAGATGACGCTGAAGCGCAAAAAGATTGGCAGTGGCAACATGAATATGATCTTGAAGCTCTTGTTCATGCCATGCTTAAGGGCGTTAAAAGCTTATAGTAGTTTTCTTGAGAAATATAGTATTAAAAAAGCTCCGAATTTCGGAGCTTTTTTTAGTTGATAATGAGGTTATAAATTAACCTTTAAAGCTAGCGCTTAAATATTCTCTATTCATACGGGCGATGTTTTCTAGAGAGATGCCTTTAGGACATTCTAATTCACAAGCGCCAGTATTTGTACAGTTGCCAAATCCTTCGTTATCCATTTGATTGACCATGTCTAAGACACGCTCAGTCGCTTCAATTTCACCTTGTGGTAAAAGTGCATATTGAGAAACTTTGGCTGAGGTAAATAACATAGCACTTGCATTTTTACAAGCAGCTACACATGCACCACAACCAATACAAGTTGCTGCGTTAAATGCTAAGTCAGCTTTTTCTTTTTCAATAGGTATGCTGTTCGCATCTTGTGTATTTCCTGATGTATTGACAGAGATATAACCCCCAGCATGCTGAATTCTTTCAAAAGAAGAACGGTCGACAACAAGGTCTCTGATCACAGGAAAAGCTTTGGCTCTAAAAGGCTCAATTGTGATTGTATCACCGTCTTTAAAGCGTCTCATATGCAGTTGGCAAGTCGTGATGCCTTTGTCAGGACCATGCGGCTCGCCATTGATTTGTAATGAACACATCCCACAAATTCCCTCACGGCAATCGTGGTCAAATTCTACTGGCTCAACGTTCTTTTCAACTAATTCGTTGTTGAGGATGTCAAGCATTTCTAAGAAGGACATATCTCCATGAATGCCATCTAAGTCGT
>JAKDUG010000138.1 GCA_030457805.1 Psychroflexus sp. | reverse complement strand
CAGAACATGCAAATGCAAGAAGACTTATCATTATTTCAAAAAATAGCGACAAAACTTCTCCATAAAGAAAAAGAAAATGGCGTTGTTAAACCAATACCTCCAAAAGAATTATTTGAGCAACTCGATTTAGAACTTCAAGAAGAAGCTTTATCAGAAGAGGCCTTTGAAAAAACCTTAACTGATGTTGTGCTAAATACACCGCGTACATCGACAAATCTTTTTTTTAATCAACTTTTTGGCGGACGTAAATCCAAAGCAACTTTAGGCGAATTGATTGCCGTGATGCTAAATAATAGCATGTACACTTATAAAGTTGGAGGACCTCAAGTTGGGATCGAAAAAAATATTCTCAAAAAAGTATGCCAACTCATTGGTTATGGTCCACAAGCTGATGGAACCTTTCCTCCTGGCGGCTCTATGAGCAATTTCATGGCACTTATCATGGCAAGAGATGCACATAATCGCGATATTAAACACGAAGGTGTCTCTTCAAAAATGATTGTTTACACTTCTGAAGATGCACATTATTCAGTTCAGAAAAACACAATGTTTGCAGGTCTTGGTATTGATCAAATCAGGGATGTCAAGACAAATACAAAAGGTCAAATGGATATTCAGGCATTGGCTGCACAAATTGCAAAAGATGAAAAAGCTGGCCTACAACCATGTTTCGTCAATGCAACGGCAGGAACAACCGTTTTAGGAGTTTTTGATGACATTAAAGCAATTCACGAAGTCATTAAGTCAAAAGATATTTGGCTGCACGTCGATGGCGCATATTGCGGTTCAGCGATGTTTAGTCAGAAATACAAACACCTTCTCGAAGGCGTTGAACTGACAGATTCATTTAGTTTTAATGCCCACAAAATGTTAGGCGTACCACTCTCCTGCTCCATGATTGTCACGCAAGACAAAGCAAACTTGAGACATTCTTTTGCCTGTGATGCAAACTACCTATACCAAACGGATGGTGATGACTATAACTTAGGAAAAACCTCTCTACAATGCGGCAGACGCAATGATGCTCTAAAATTTTGGACCCTATGGAAGTCTATCGGAACAAAAGGTTTAGAAGAGCTGGTAGACAAGCAATTTCACTTGGCTAATGTGGCGTTAAAATATGTGCAAGACAATCCAGATTACACAGTTTACAGCGAGGAAAATTCTGTTTCTGTTTGCTTTAATTATAAAGGCATTGATCCTAAATTACTTTGCAATTCACTGTATGAAGATGGTGAATTAATGGTTGGTTATGGAAGTTTCAACAACGAAAACTTTGTGCGATTAGTCACAGTCAACAGCAGCAATAACGAAGAGGACATCCTCAACTTTTTTAAAGTTTTAGAAGAATATGTCTCTAATAATAAGATGGCTGAAATTAATGTTTAAGACGTTCTCTCATTTTTTCAACAATCTGATAAGCTGCAGGACAAACGGCCGTATTCTTGAGGGTTAAGTGATTAATCTGATGAAATTTTTTGCGATCGGTATGTGGAAATTCAGCACATGCTTTTGGTCGCACATCATATATTAAGCAATAATTATCAGCTGCCAAAAATGGACATGGCAATTCCTGCAGTACATAATCATGATCTTCATCAATACGCAAATAAGTTTCTATAAATTGCGAAGGTTTCATTTTGAGATGCTTCGCAATTCTTTCTATATCCTTATTTGTAAAAAGCGGCCCTGTCGTTTTACAACAGTTTGCACAATTCAAACAATTCATCTCCTCAAAAGTTTCATCATGCAAAACTTGCATTTGCTGATCTAGTGATTTTGGCGGTTTTTGCTTGAGTTTTTTCAAAAATTTTTGATGCACTTTATGCTTGTCTTTCGCTAACTTTGGCAAGTCCTTTAAAAATTCCTCCATTGCGCAAAATTAAATTAAATAATCAAGTTTTTGATTTACAGCCAGATGTTTTTGGTCTTGCTGTTGAAAGCTTTTACGAAAACCAAGATACAGCCCCAATTGAAGTCCATGTTAAAGATTTTGACACAGACCTGATTCCTGTCGATTATCTCTTTCGCAATTATGACGAAATGCCAATGATTGAAAAAACAGCAATCGATCTGGCTAAAGGGAAAGTCCTTGATGTTGGCTGCTGTGCCGGCTCTCATTTACTTGAATTAAAAAAGAGAAATCACAATGTATTTGGAATTGATATCTCGGAGAAATCAGTTGATGTCTGTCAAAAAAGAGGCTTAGCGCAAGTTGTTCAAAAAGATTTTTTTAAACTCGATCAGCCTGATTTTAAAAATTTCGATACAATTTTCTTATTGATGAACGGCATCGGAATTGTCAAAAGAGTGGATCAACTCAATAGTTTTTTTTCACAATTAAAAACACTGATCAAACCAGATGCGACGATCTATTTAGACTCTACAGATCTCAGCTATCTATTTGACACAGATGAGTTTCCACATTATTACGGTGAAATGTCTTACCAAATTTCATATAAAAACCAGTGTTCTCCCATATTCGAATGGCTATATCTCGATTTTGGAAGTCTAAAGAAAAGCGCAGAAAGAAATGGCTTCAACTGTTGCTTTTTGATGCAGGATAGTGAAAGCTATTTAGCCAAACTGTCTTTACTCTGATTTCAGTTCTTTAGGAAAAATACGCTCACCACCAATATATGTTCTCAAAACTTTAGTCTCAGGAATTTCAGAGACAGGCACCTCCATGATATCACGGTCAATGATTGTCATATCTGCAAATTTACCTGGCTCTAAACTTCCCTTCTCATTTTCTTCAAAATTGGCATAAGCAGCCCAGATTGTCATTCCACGCAATGCTTCTTCACGCGATAATGCATTTTGTGCTTGAAAACCATCCTCAGGAAAGCTTTCTACATCTTGACGACTCACTGCCGCATAAAATGTGAGGATAGGATTGACTTTCTCTATTGGGAAATCAGTTCCCAAAGCAATCGTTCCTGACTGATCTAGTAGTTTTTTATAAGCATACGAATTCTTGATACGCTTTTCTCCCAAACGCTCTTCAGCCCAATACATATCGCTTGTGGCATGCGTGGGTTGAACAGAAGCCAGAATATTTTCTCCATCAAAATAATCAAAATCAGGACCGTCTAAAATTTGTGCATGCTCAACGCGCCAACGTCTATCAGACTGACCTTCCAAAACCTTATTGTATTGATTCAAAACAACATAATTTGCTGAATCGCCAATTGCATGCGTATTCATTTGTAAATCGGAATCTGCTAATTTTTCAGAAAGTGCACGAAATTCATCAAGATCAATAAGCATGCTACCAAAATGATTCTCACGATCATTGTAAGGCTCCTTTAATGCGGCGCCACGTGAACCCAAAGCACCATCTGCATAAACTTTCACACTACGCACATTCAAGCGTTTTGTTTTGTAGATGCCATTTTCGATATAGTAATCAATGTTTTCAGGTGTGTTGGACATCATTGTGTACAAACGCGTTTTGAGTTCACCTCTCTGCTGTAAACTGTCTATAATATCGATAATAGATTTATCCAAACCAGCATCGACAATCGAAGTCAAACCTCTTGAGGTTGTATGTTTTTCAGCTTTCTTTAAAGCCTCTACTTTTTGCTCAACATCTGGATCAGGAATGATATCATAAGCAAAATCCATTGCATTATCAATCAAAACACCAGTCAAATTACCTCTTTCGTCTTTGAGAATTTCACCACCAGATATCTCTGTATTTTCATCAATACCGGCCATTTCTAAAGCAACTTTGTTAGCGAGCAAAGCATGTCCATCAACACGCGTGAGGATAACAGGTTTAAACGGAAAAGCTTGATCTAAAAGTCGACGATTTGGAAATTCTTTATCTTCCCACAAGTTTTGATCCCAACCGCGGCCGACAAAAAACTGGACATCAGTTCGATTTAAACGGAAATTATTTAACCGCATCAAAACCTCCTTCATAGATTTCGTTCCAGTTAAATCAACACGATTTTGCTGTAATCCGAGTCCATAAAAATGGGCATGTGCATCAATTAAGCCAGGCAAAACAACATTTCCCCTCACATCAATACGATCCGTTGCTTTATATTTTTTGAGAAGCTCTTTTGAGCCGACCTCAACGATTGTATCTGCATTAATTGCAATTGCTGAAGCTTGACTAAAGTCTTTATCTGCAGTATAAATTGTCGCATTATAAAGAATGGCATCTATTTTAGTTTTTTTTTCTGATTGACAACTCGATAGAAAAAAAAGTAAACCTAAGAGTGGGTAAAATGCAAGCTTGTTCATCGCTAAATGTTTAAAAAAAGTTCACAATTGATTGATAAATTTCTTCTCGGATGGCTTTGTTTCCACTTGCTGCAAGGATAATAGAAATCACTAATCCAGTCATTGCGGAAGCAAAATCTCGACCTATCATTCGAATTGCTTTCTTTTTGTGTTTGTTTCCTTTTTTGCGTCTTGATAAACTAATAGCAACTTCTCTCCCTCCAATGATCCCGAGAAAAACCCAAGTTGTACTCATTGGTACGGTGGAAATAAATAACTTATAGATTAACAAAATCACATATGATAAATCAATCAGTGTGGCAGCTCGAATGTCCGATATACGGGTTTTTTCACTGACAACACCTTGAATTTTATCGCCACGAAGATAAAAAAGTAATCCTAACCCTAGAAAAATAGAGATTGAAAAAATCAAGAATTGTGTGAAGCTCTGTTCTCTTGGTAAATACACAGCTATATTTGCACCATCTTGCATCACCCAAGTTGCCCACAATGTACCGCTAACGATCCACTGAACGGCCGTCCAATAATTACTGTGTTTCCGACTTTTAAAGTATTTCCGAATAGTCTTATAAGATAAGTACCACACAACAAATGAGAGTACAAATGCCATGATGTAGCCCGACCAACTTTTAAAAATGACAGATGTAATACCTGATGAATCCGCACTAAATACACTTAAAAGCAAAAAAGTCGTTGATACTGGCATTCTTAAGCGTGTGAGGATCAACAAGACCAAGGGCGCTATAATCTGAAAGAAAGTGAAGCTATCTGGGTGTGGATAATCTGAAGTCCCGTCAGGGTTTGTCAAACGATTATAAGTGACATCTCCATCAAAATAAACCCAACTAAATGCAATTGTCGCTAAAAAAATACCGCCAATAAAAAGCCACAAAACCCACCATTTTTTGGCTTTATTACTTTCTATAAAAGTTCCTAATGACTGAATACTGTCGTTGGCAACTGCAGCATAGGCTGCAAAGAAAAAACCAACCCACATCGCAATATTTGTGTGTGATGTGGCGAGTGCAGAGACGATAATCCCGACGATGACAATGGCGAGAAAATTCCTTTCAACCGTTAAGAAGTCAAGAATATTTAGATAGGGTCTACTCCTATCATACCGCTTAAATTTTTTTCCTTTTTTGCCCATTAGATATTTTATGCAAGTTTCGTTACTGCAAAACTAAATAAGTCACCATGATCTAATGTTTCTTGTATGTTAAGTTATAGAGAAGCGAAAATTACCAATTGAACTTGTAAGTCAAACCACCTAAGACCTGAATCCCTTGTACTTCATAGTTCTTCCAACGGGCATCATCACTTCCTAAAATGTTGTTTCCTCTTACAAACACACTAAACTGCTGATTGATTTTGTAATCAACTTCTGCGTTTAAATCAACAAAGGCATCTTGTTTTCTCGAACCGTGTTCGTAGGC
>JAKDUG010000013.1 GCA_030457805.1 Psychroflexus sp. | reverse complement strand
AAACTATTCAAAGATAAATCAATTAATCTGGACCGAAGGCTTTAGGATTAATCAGGTATTCTCTATTTTTGACACTTTAAAAAATGAATACCTTTTCCTATGAGCCTTACATACAATCCTAAAAAAACTGAGCAAAAATGGTACCAATATTGGTTAAGCCAAGGTTACTTTCATTCAGAGCCAGACAATCGCGAGTCTTATACAATCGTAATTCCGCCACCAAACGTCACTGGCATTTTACACATGGGACACATGCTAAACAACACCATTCAGGATGTCCTCATTCGCCGTGCACGACTAAAAGGATACAATGCGTGCTGGGTTCCAGGCACTGATCACGCCTCTATTGCAACAGAAGCCAAGGTTGTTGCCAAGCTTAAATCTGAAGGGAAATCTAAAAGTGATCTCACACGAGATGAGTTTTTAGAACACGCTTGGGATTGGACAAAAGAATACGGAGGTCAAATTTTAAATCAGCTTCAAAAATTAGGCGCATCATGTGATTGGGATCGCACAAAGTTCACTTTGGATGATGACATGTATGAATCTGTAATCGATACTTTTATCGATCTTCATGAAAAAGGTTTAATTTACAGAGGTCACCGCATGGTCAATTGGGATCCTGAAGCCAAAACAACTTTGTCTGACGAAGAAGTTGTTTATGAAGAAAAGCAAGGCTTACTCTATTATGTCAATTATGCCATCAAAGATTCTGATGAAAAAATAAGCATAGCCACAACCCGACCAGAAACGATTTTTGGAGATACTGCAATTTGCATCAATCCAACGGATGAACGCTATCAGCACCTCAAGGGAAAAGAAGTTATCGTTCCACTTGTCAATAGAACGATTCCGATAATTGAAGACTCTTATGTGGATGTTGAATTCGGAACAGGATGCTTAAAAATAACACCAGCGCATGATGAAAATGACAAAGCGCTAGGCGAAAAACACAACTTAGAAATTGTTGATATTTTTAATGAAGATGCTACTTTAAATCATCACGGATTAGCGTATGAAGGTTTAGATCGATTTGAAGCACGAAAACAATTTACAAAAGCACTTCAAGAAAATAATTTTTTAGAAAAGACGGAGAACTACACAAATAAAGTAGGCTTATCTGAACGCACAAAGGCGGTCATCGAACCGCGATTGTCAGATCAGTGGTTCTTAAAAATGCAAGATTTAGCCAAACCAGCTTTAAAAGCAGTTTTGGAAACAAAAGAAATCAATCTGTATCCTAAAAAGTTTGAAAACACTTATAAACATTGGCTTGAAAATGTAAGAGATTGGAATATTTCAAGACAATTGTGGTGGGGACATCGTATTCCTGCTTTTTATTACGGGCAAGGAAAAAAGAATTTTGTCGTCGCCAAAACAAAAGAAGAGGCCTTACAGAAAGCGAAAAAAGCAAGCGGAAATAATGCGCTCAATCTGGATGATATCCGTCAAGATGAAGATGTGCTTGATACATGGTTTTCATCATGGTTATGGCCAATGAGCGTTTTTGATGGCATCCGTCATCCTGACAATAAAGAGTTTGACTATTACTACCCAACCAAAGATTTGGTCACTGGTCCAGATATTTTATTCTTCTGGGTTGCCAGAATGGTCATGGCGGGATACGAATATACAGGCAAAAAGCCATTCGATAATATTTATCTCACGGGCCTTGTTAGGGATACAAAAAGACAAAAAATGTCAAAATCTCTCGGCAACTCTCCAGACGCTTTAAAGCTGATTGACGAATACAGTGCAGATGGTGTACGTGTGGGATTATTGCTGAGTAGCGCTGCTGGAAACGACCTTCTCTTCGACGAAACACTTTGTCAACAAGGGAAAGGATTTGGCAACAAGATTTGGAATGCCTACAAACTCATCGATTCTTGGGAAATAGATCAGGACATTGAACAACCAAACTCTTCTAAAATAGCTGTGCAATGGTATACGAATAAATTCCAAGAAGCTATAAAAACGATTGAAGATCACTTTGAAAAATACCGTATTTCAGATGCTTTAATGACGAGCTACAAGCTTGTGTGGGATGACTTCTGCTCTTGGTTTTTAGAAATGATTAAACCTGCATACGGGAAGCCAATTGATCAGCAGACTCGCAACGAAGCAATCACTCTTTTTGAAGATAATTTAAGAATCCTACATCCTTTCATGCCATTTATCACAGAAGAACTTTGGCATCAAATCAGCGACCGTGTTGGAAGCCAAGCCTTAATTGTTTCTGAATGGCCAAAATCAAAAAAGATCGACCAAAAGATCATCAAAGAATTTGATTTTGTACAAAATGTAATTTCTGGTATTCGTAATATTCGGAAAGAAAAAAACATCGCATTTAAAAATGCAATTGATTTACATATTCTAAACAATGAGGATGCAAATAAGACTTACGACATTCTGATTCAGAAAATGGGTCATATCGCATGCCTGGACTATGTTGACCGTCAGGTTGAGGGCTGTTTAAGCTTTAGAGTTAAAGCCAATGAATACTTTATTCCTGTGGCAGGTTCTATTGATGTCGAGGCCGAAAAAGAAAAGCTAAATGAAGAACTCAAGTACCTTAAAGGCTTTCTTATTTCTGTTGATAAAAAACTTTCTAACGCTAGATTTGTGGACAATGCACCTGAAAAAGTCGTCAATATTGAAAAACAAAAAAAGGCTGATGCTGAAGCAAAAATTCAAACAATCAACAAGAGTTTAGAAAACCTATAAAATGCTGCTAAGCGTGAACATCTATGTACTCTGAAGCCAAAAGGATATAATGCTTTTTGGCTTCTTTTCTATTCAGATGTTTCACTTGGAAAAGTGCATTTGCCTTAAAGGCATTGACAAGCTCATCTCCACTTACAGGTACATGTGTGATGCGAATGGTGTGATTCTCTAAGGTTGCCTGTTTATAATAGGAATAAAAAAGCAACAAGGTATCCTGTTTAAAGGCATAATCTGTTCCACTCACCAAGCGGTAAGCCTTTTGGAATAAGTCTTCAAGAGACTTTTCGTCTAACTTGTCTAAATCTAAAGACATAAAACTATTTATATTTCAGCAATAAGACTTTCAGCTCCCTTCACCTTATCACCCATTTTAACTTTCACTTGCGTTTGCAAAGGTAAGTAAACATCAACACGCGAACCAAATTTAATAAAACCGCTATCTGTTCCTTGCTTTGCATAATGCCCTATTTCAGCGTAATTCACAATTCTACGGGCCATAGCACCAGCAATTTGTCGAAAAAGTACATCTCCAAAATTTTGACTTTTGATAACAACTGTAGTTCGTTCATTAGATTCACTTGATTTGGGATGCCAAGCAACGAGATATTTCCCTGGATGATACTTGCTATAAACAACTTCTCCACTGACGGGATAACGCGTAACATGTACATTAATCGGCGACATAAAGACCGAGATTAGTAAACGCTTTTCTTTAAAAAACTCAGGTTCATGAACTTCTTCAATCGCCACTATTTTGCCATCTACAGGAGAGACAATAAAATGCTCATCGTGAGCAGGCTGACGCTTCGGATTTCTGAAAAACTGTGCAATCAGTATAAATAATACAAAGCACGTAATAAAGATTCCGTAACGCACATACGCGTGAGTGACAAAACTGTTAGAGATCAAAACAATCAAAATAAACCCGATTAATGAGCCCAAAAGAATTTTATGTCCTTCCTTATGAAACATAGTCAACAATTATTAAAAATAAGTATACAAAGGTACTCGAAAAAAGCATGCTATCCATTCGGTCAAAGATCCCACCGTGTCCGGGCATAATCGTCCCGCTGTCTTTCACATCGGCGCGGCGTTTAAATTTTGACTGCACAAGATCGCCTAGTGTTCCGAAAATTGATACAATAATAGACATCGCAACCCAAACTGGAATACTCAAAATGCCGAAATAATACTCTAAAACAAATGCAGAAATTATTGAAAACACCAATCCGCCTACAAAACCTTCAATGGTCTTTTTAGGGGAAATACTTTCAAATAATTTATGCTTTCCAATGCTTTTCCCGATCAGATAAGCAAATGAATCATTACTCCATATCATGATAAACATTCCTATTAAAATATGTGGCTGATAATCACCATTGAAAACAGGAATGAGCGTGATAAAGATAATGGACGGCACAAGATAGAAAAGCGTTATCAAATGTTTTTTACTAGTGAACAAGTTGATGGTGCTTGAGGTGTACAAATCCTTGAGAAGAAAAAACTTAACAATCAAAGTCATAGCCATCATTGCTGTCACAATCGCTTGATTATATTCAATAAAATTAAATAAAAACAAGAGAACGATCAAAACAAAATAGGACAGGTAATTCCTAAAATCTAGCAGTTCTTGCAGCTCTTGTAAGCAAACTAGGCCGACTAAAGCAAAAAAAGCAATAAAGGCATAATGATTAAAAAAAGCTGTTGAAACAATAACAGCGATGTATAATATTCCTGTAATGGAACGCTTAAGGAGTTCATTCATTGACTATAAATCTTCTAGCAAGAGCAAATATAAGTTTTTCGTTGTACTTCCGTAACTTAAAAAGTCAGATTGATCCTTATTTTCAAAAGTTTTTAATGTCGTGATGTTACTTGGGATGCTATTGCGGTGCTTTGCCTTCATTTGCTGCAGGCCCTCCCCTATTGTTTCTAAAAGCTGACTTGTTCTTGCAATCACGACAAAGTGATAAGGTAAGTCTTCTAATTTTTTATCGCCGATCTGTTTTGAACTAATAAGAACAGCACCAGTATCCCCGATTAAATACTCACAATTTGTGATAAAAAAATCAGAGTTTTTAGGCTGATTGGTAAACTTAATATCGTGTGCTTCAAATTTTTTGGCAGTAGCGGCTGAGTAGTAATAGGCCAATTTTTGATTCCATCCATTTTCATCTAAAATTTGACGGAAACAATGGTGCAGTTCATCATCATTTTCACAATAAAGAAATTTACCGCCATTCTCTCTAAAATTATGCATGAACAATTCATCAACAGGCTGGTCAGGTTTGGGCATAAATTTACCGCGTTCCTCTTCCTTGTCGTCTTCTTTTTCTTCTAAACCAAAAAATCTTTTGATAAAGTTCATAGCGTGCTCGTGTAATGGGGCTAGTAGTTCAAATATAAAAAAAATCTTGACTTGATTTTTTATATCAGTCAAGATTTTCCTTATAGATGCGCTTAAAAGGTATACTTTAAGTTTATTTTATGAAATCATCTCGTCAGCCGAATTTCGACCAGCGTCTGACGACGGTGAAGGGATCTCTTTTTCCGTTTCTTCAGGTGTGGCTGAATGGGGTTGGTCAGTTTCCTTCTCAGGCTTTGACTTACTCAAGTTACGTTTTGCCATTTCTGGTTTTTCAAAAGGACGCTTCCCAAAGATCTTCTCTAAATCATCTTTGAAAATCACCTCTTTATCTAAGAGCTGTTCAGCCAATTCTACCAAGCGTTCTTTGTTTTCCTCGAGAAGAGCGATAGCACGCTCGTATTGCGTTTCAATAATGTTTGAAATTTCTTTATCAATCAATTCTGAAGTTTTCTCAGAATAAGGCTTTGTAAAATTGTACTCTTGACCTCCTGACGAATCATAATAAGTTAGGTTTCCAACTTTTTCATTCAATCCGTAGATCGTTACCATAGCTTTTGCCTGTTTTGTCACTTTCTCCAAGTCACTCAAAGCACCGGTTGAGATTTTATCGAAAATCACTTTCTCAGCAGCTCTTCCTCCCATAGCAGCACACATTTCGTCAAGCATTTGCTCTGTCCGAACGATTAAGCGTTCTTCTGGCAAATACCAAGCTGCACCGAGAGACTGACCACGTGGCACAATTGTCACTTTCACAAGTGGCGCCGCATGCTCAAGCATCCAACTCACAGTTGCATGACCTGCTTCGTGATAAGCGATTGCTTTTTTCTCATCCATCGTCATGATCTTATTTTTCTTTTCAAGACCACCGATGATACGGTCAACAGCGTCTAAAAAGTCTTGACGACCAACTGCTTTATTACCTTTACGCGCAGCAACAAGGGCCGCTTCGTTACAAACGTTTGCAATATCCGCTCCTGAAAAACCGGGTGTTTGTTTAGCTAAAAAATCTGTATCAAGCTCATCAGCAACTTTTTTAAGCGGTCTTAAATGAACTTCAAAAATTTCTTTTCTTTCGTTTAAATCAGGTAGGTCGACATAAATTTGTCTGTCAAAACGACCTGCACGCATCAGTGCTTTATCCAGCACATCAGCTCTATTCGTCGCAGCTAAGACAATGACATTTGTATTTGTTCCAAAACCATCCATCTCTGTCAGAAGTTGATTCAAGGTATTTTCACGCTCGTCGTTTGAGCCAGACATATTATTTTTCCCTCTCGAGCGACCAATCGCATCAATCTCATCAATAAAGATAATAGCTGGAGATTTTTCTTTTGCTTGTTTAAATAGGTCGCGTACTCTTGACGCACCAACACCGACAAACATTTCAACAAAATCAGAACCTGATAAAGAGAAGAAAGGAACATTCGCTTCGCCTGCAACGGCTTTTGCTAAGAGTGTTTTTCCTGTTCCTGGAGGACCAACAAGTAAAGCTCCTTTTGGTATCTTACCTCCTAGATTTGTATATTTTTCAGGTTGTTTTAAAAAGTCAACGATTTCCTGAACTTCTTCTTTTGCTCCTTCTAAACCTGCCACATCTTTAAACGATGTTTTGATATCTTTTTTCTCATCAAAAAGTTTAGCTTTCGATTTTCCGATATTGAAAAGCTGGCCTCCAGCACCGCCGCCGCCACCGCCGCTCATACGCTTCATAATGAAAATCCAAATTCCGATAATCAAGATAAACGGCAGTAAGCCAATTAAGATATCACTCCAAAAATTTGTGCGCGTATCAAAAACAACCTTTGTATTTTGATTAGATTCCTTTTTAACTTGCGCAATGGTATTCTCAAAATTTTGTAAATCCCCAAATTCGAAAGTGTAATTTGGCTCATCTTGACCTGGAAAAACACTTTGACCCACAGATTTCTCGTGTTGAGATTTTCCTTTTGCTTCTTCAGTCAAGTAAACTTCGGCCGTACGTGAGTTTTTAATGATGACAACTTTATCGACATCTCCATTGGCTAAAAATTCTTCAAATTCAGCTGGACTCGTTTTGCTGGCTTCTGAAAACCCTGAACTTCCGAAAAACTGAACGCCTAAAAAGATAAGGATAATCCCTATGTATATCCAATATGAATTGAATTTAGGCTTCTTCGGATCCCCTTTAGGCGAACCATTTGTCTGTTTAGTTTGTTTTTTCATGTGATGAAATAACTATAATTTTTAATAATTTGTTTCGATTCGGGTGATTTTAGCATCTCCCCAAAGATTCTCAATATCATAATACTCACGAGTTTGGCGCTGGAAAATATGCACCACAACATGGACGTAATCCATTAAAACCCATTGTGAATTCTCTTGACCTTCAATATGCCAAGGTTTATCTTTCAGCGTTCGGCTTACTTTCTTTTGAACAGTGCTTGCTATTGCGTCAACTTGCGTATTAGATGTACCAGAACAAATGATGAAATAGTCACAAACTGTATTCTCGATTTCTCTTAAATCAATAATACTGATATCTTGACCTTTTAGATCTTCAATTCCAGCTATAATTGTTGTTATTAATAAATCTGTATCCTTATTATTCAATGCGTGTTATATTTTTTATTTTTGTCAGCAAAAATAACTTTTTAAAATGTTTTTTAAACCCTGTTAACAAAAGATTATTCAACTTATTCCGTTTACATGAAGATAATCAAAATCAATGCCACCGAATCGACTAATTCGTTTTTAAAACCCTACCTCAAATCGACTGATAAAAACACCATTGTGGCAGTTAAAGCATTGCGTCAAACGCATGGCCGCGGTCAAGTAGGGACGACATGGCAGTCAGAAGACAACAAAAACCTCATTGCCAGTTACTTACTTCCCGACATAGACCTAAAACCAGAAGAGAGCTTTAATATCAGCATCCTGACTTCATTGGCTTTGCAGCAATGCCTAAAAGACTTTAATATCCCTAATATTGAGATTAAATGGCCTAACGACATCTTGTCATGCAAAAAGAAAGTGGCGGGTATCCTGATTGAAAATACTTACAGCAGTCGCTATATTTCAAATACAATTATTGGAATTGGCCTCAATGTCAACCAACAAGAATTTGAAAATTTACCACAAGCCTCTTCTCTATCGCAGACCTGTCTGCATGAATTTTCAGTTGATGCTATTTTTGAGCAGTTAAATTCTCGTATCGAAAAAGTCTATCAAAAACTAAAGAAGCGTGATTTCAGGAATTGTTCTACTGATTATTATCAAAACCTGATGGGATACCAGAAAGATCAAGAATTTGTTTTGCCGAATGGTCAGCACCGAACTGGTCAAATTACATCAATCGAACCAAATGGGCATTTAAATGTGAAGTTTGACGATCAGACAGTGGCCTCTTTTAATTTGAAAGAAATTAAGCAAGTCTACTAAAAAAGAAAGCCGTCTGACTTTTTAAAATCAGGCGGCTTTCTCATCTAATAAGGCCTTTGCAAGCTTATCTCTTACATATATTTTTGATAGATAGGCATCACTTTTGTAGAAAAATCCTGCCCAACAGACATCGATTTCTCCATAATTGTCGATTGTCCTTCTAGTAATTTTTCACCCAATTCAGAATCGTAAAATTCTAAAACTCCCTTGATTTCTTTGTGCGTAAATTCTTCCATATATATATTAGAGAATTTCTCATACATTTCATCCAAGATAGGCTCTAAAGCTGTCTCAACTGAGTTGTTTGATTTCTTCACCAACTCCAAAGCATCTGTTTCGTAAGTTGTCTTTTGGTCTTGTGCAAAAACAATACTTCCGATCATCAATGCTAAAATGAGTGTTATTTTTTTCTTCTGTCAATTATAAGGTGAATAATTGTTTTTCTGTCATCATCGTATGAACTTTGTCTTTGACAGCAGATAGATGCGCTTCATCCGAAGGGTTCATCAAGACATCATCAACCAAGTCAACGATAGCTGGAATCTCACTTTCTTTTAATCCACGCGTTGTAATAGCAGGCGTTCCAATACGGATACCCGATGTAACAAATGGCGATTCAGTATCGAATGGTACCATATTTTTGTTCACTGTAATGCCAGCATTATTCAATGCATTTTCAGCATCCTTACCTGTGATGTTTTTATTGCGCAAATCAATCAACATCATGTGGTTATCAGTTCCACCAGAAATAACGCCATAATCTTTTTCAAAAAATAGATCAGCCATTTTCTTTGCATTTTTGATGACCTGTTGTTGGTATGTCAAAAAGTCATCTGTCAGAGCTTCGCCAAAAGCAACAGCTTTAGCAGCGATAATATGCTCTAAAGGTCCTCCCTGATTTCCTGGAAAAACACTACTGTCTAGTAAAGTTGACATTTTTTTGAGTTTCCCACTTTTGAATTTTTGGCCATAGGGATTTTCAAAATTCTCCCCCATTAAGATTATTCCGCCACGTGGCCCTCTAATTGTTTTATGTGTTGTTGAAGTCACAATATGACAGTGTTCAATCGGGCTTTGTAATAAACCTTTAGCAATTAAACCTGCAGGGTGCGCCATATCGGCGACCAAAATGGCATCAACTTCATCAGCGATAGATCTAAAGATTTTGTAGTCTATTTCTCGAGAATACGCTGAAGCACCAGCAATAATCATTTTTGGCTTTTCTTTCCTAGCCATTTCACGAACATGATCATAATCAATACGGCCAGTTTCCTTGTCTACGCCGTAAAAAACAGGATTGTATAATTTCCCCGAGAAGTTGACAGGTGATCCGTGCGTTAAATGCCCTCCATGTGACAAATCAAAACCTAGAATTTTATCACCTGGATTTAGACAAGCAGAATAAACAGCTGTATTTGCCTGAGAGCCCGAATGTGGCTGCACATTGGCATAAGCTGCACCAAAAAGTTCTTTTAATCGGTCAATTGCTAAGCTCTCTACTTGATCAACAACCTCACAACCACCATAATAGCGTTTACCTGGATAACCTTCTGCATATTTATTGGTTAAAACAGAACCAGCAGCAGCTAGAACATCATCAGAAACAAAGTTTTCACTCGCAATAAGTTCAAGTCCATTTTTTTGACGCTGACGTTCATCTTCGATCAGATTGAAGATTTTTTTATCTTTCATAGTTATATAAACATTAATTTATTCCAAAAATAGCAAATTCATCCTCTTAATTAAGAGAAAACGATATATTTGGGAAAACTTAACTGAATAGTAATAACACAAAAAATATAATTATGTCATTAGAAGCGAATAATCCAAATCGGGAAACCTGGTTAGACACCCCAGAAAATACTGACTTTCCAATTCAGAATATTCCATTTGGCGTTTTTATAACCAGAGACGATATCATCACAATTGGAACACGTATCGGTGATTATGCAATTGATTTAGGTGCTTTGCATCAATTAGGATATTTTGAAAATATTCCCTTAACTGATGACATTTTCTTACAAGATACCCTGAATGATTTTATTGCAGATGGCCGAAAAACATGGCGTGCGATTAGAAATAGAATTGCAGAGATTTTTGATAAAAACAATGCTCAACTCAAGAATAATAAGAAGAATAGGAAAACCATTCTCTTTACGCTTGATGAAATTGAAATGCAAATGCCAGTAGAAGTCGGTGACTATACTGATTTTTACTCAAGCAAAGAACACGCAACCAATGTTGGTAAAATGTTCAGAGATCCCGACAACGCTCTACTGCCAAACTGGTTACATATGCCTGTTGGCTATCACGGTCGGAGTTCATCAATTGTGCCAAGTGGTATTCCATTACACAGACCACAAGGACAGAAATTACCAAAAGGAGCTGACACACCAATTTTTGGTCCTTCAAGACGACTTGATTTTGAACTTGAAATGGGATTTGTCACAACAGCTGCTAACCAATTAGGAGAACCTATCAAGACTGATGAGGCTGAAGAATACATCTTTGGAATGGTCATTTTCAACGACTGGAGTGCGCGTGATATTCAGAAATGGGAATATGTACCACTCGGGCCATTTTTAGGCAAGAGTTTTGGATCCTCAATCTCACCTTGGATTGTCACATTAGATGCACTTGAACCTTTCAAAACAGAAGGCCCAAAACCCGAAAAAGAACTTTTACCATACTTGAAAACAAAGGGGAAAAAGAGTTATGACATCAATTTGCAGGTTGGTTTACAACCACAAAATGCAGAGGAAACAATCATTTCAAATTCAAACTTCAAATATATGTATTGGAATATGTGTCAGCAATTGGCACACCACACCATTAATGGATGCCCTATCAACAGTGGTGATATGATGGCGAGTGGAACGATTTCTGGACCGACGCCTGACTCGTATGGATCGATGTTAGAACTCACTTGGAGCGGTGAAAAACCACTCAAACTCAAAAATGGCGAAGAACGCAAGTTTATTGAAGATAACGACACCGTTATTATGCGTGCACATTGTCAAAATCATGAAGTCCGCATTGGTTTTGGAGAAGTAACATCTCAAATCCTCCCTGTTTATAAAGGATAAAATATTTTTCTTACACTTATATAAAATCGTCTTTATCAATATAGGGACGATTTTTTTGATAAAAATCAACCTATTATTTCGAAGCCTTGAAGGGTTTCTTATCTTTGCAATTCTTTAGAATTTAGACTATGAAAATATCATTTAATTGGCTTAAGCAATTTATAAACACTGACCTTAATGTTGAAGAAGCCAGTGTTATTCTGACAGATTTAGGACTTGAAGTTGAAGGCATTACAGACTTTGAATCTATCAAAGGTGGATTAAAAGGAATTCTTGTCGGACATGTTGAATCTTGTGAACAACATCCGAACGCAGACCGCTTAAAATTAACACAAGTCAATATTGGCGAAGAAACCGTTCAGATTGTTTGCGGCGCACCCAATATCGCTGCAGGTCAAAATGTACCGGTCGCAACTGTTGGTACGAAGCTTTTTAACACAGACGAGCCTTGGGAAGTCAAGAAAGGAAAACTCAGAGGAGAAGTCAGTTTGGGTATGATTTGCTCTGAAAGCGAAATCGGCATAAGCGATCAAGCTGATGGGATCATGGTTCTTGATGAAAAACACGAAGCAGGAACAGCTTTGTCAGAATTATATAACCTTGAAAATGATAAAGTCATTGAAATTGGATTAACGCCAAACCGCGCTGATGCTATGAGTCATTGGGGTGTTGCTCGCGATCTGAGAGCTGGACTCCTCCAACAAAGTAAAAATAATGCTATTGTCACGCCTTCAGTTAGCAATTTTCATGTTGAAAATAGAAGTAAAAAAATAAGTGTCAGCGTTGAAAAACCTGAATTGGCACCGCGGTATTGCAGTTTGACAATTTCAAACGTCACTGTGAAATCTTCACCTGATTGGTTGCAAAACCGCCTGAAAGCTATTGGCATCAAACCGATGAATAATATTGTCGATGCGACAAATTACGTCATGCATGAACTCGGACAACCACTGCACGCTTTTAATGCAGATTTCATCAAAGACCAAAAGATCATTGTAAAAACGGTTGAAAAAGGAACAAAGTTTACAACTCTAGATAAAGTAGAACGAGAACTCCACCAAGAAGATTTAATGATATGTGATGCAGAAAAACCTTTGTGTATTGCTGGTGTTTTTGGAGGTTTAAATTCTGGTATCAAAGAAAATACAACTTCAATATTCTTAGAAAGTGCTTACTTCGATGCCGTCAGTATTCGTAAAACAGCAAAAAGACATGGCCTGAATACAGATGCCTCATTTCGTTATGAAAGAGGAATTGACCCAGATATTACCAAATATGCTTTACGTCGAGCTGCGCTTTTAATTGAAAAAATATCTGGTGGTAAAGTCAGTAGTGATGCTGATGATTTCTACCCAAATAAAATTCAAGATTTTCAAGTCTTCTTAAGTTTTGAAAAAATAAATCATCTTGTCGGTGAAGAAATTAATACTGATAAAATAAAATCCATTTTATCATCTTTAGATATTAAGGTCAAAAATGTCACAGAAAGCGGACTCGGTTTGATTATTCCAGCTTACCGCGTTGATGTTCAACGTGAAGTCGATGTCATTGAAGAGATCTTAAGAGTCTACGGCTACAATACAATTGGGATTGACAGTAAATTTAATGTCTCCGTCTCTAAGTCTTCAAAATTTGACGATCATAAAGTTCAAAATAGAATTGCTAACCAACTCGTTTCTCAAGGTTTTTATGAAACAATGGCAAACTCATTGACAAAGAAAAAACACACTGATTTAACTGAAAAACTCAACAGTGATCACGATGTTGAGATGCTCAATCCTTTAAGTCATGATTTATCTGTTATGCGCCAGTCAATGCTGTTTTCAGGTTTAGAATCCTTAGCTTATAACATCAATCGCAACAATCAGGATCTGAAGTTTTTTGAATTTGGAAAGACTTACCATAAATACGAAGAAGACTTTGTAGAAAACAAACATTTAAGTCTTTTTATCACAGGGAAACGCACGAGCAACTCTTGGTTAAACACAGAAAAAGATGCAGATTTCTTTTATTTAAAAGGAATTCTGACGGCACTTTTCACAAGCCTAGGCCTCACGGGAATCAAGTTTGCAGACAAAGAGTCTGATACTATTTCTGAAGGTTTATCCATTAAGTTTAAAAAGAAAAAACTAGTTGAATTTGGCCGTGTCAACACTCATATTTTATCAGAATTAGATATTGATCAGACTGTGCTTTATGCTGACATCGATTGGGATTTGGTTTTAGAACTCATTAAAAATATCAGTTTTAAAGGAGAACCGATTTCTAAATTCCCTTCTACGCAACGTGATTTTGCTTTATTAGTTGATGCACATATTCAGTTTAAAGACATTGAAGATATTGCTTTAAAAACCGATAAAAAACTCTTGAAAAATGTCGATCTATTTGATGTTTACACAGGTGACAAACTGCCTGAAGGCAAAAAGAGTTATGCGGTTAGCTTTAAATTCAGAGACGAGCACAAAACACTAACTGACAAGCAAGTTGATAAAATAATGAACAAACTTCAAAAGCAATTTGAAGAAAAATTAAATGCAAGCCTAAGATAAAAAGCAATGGAACTCACTGATGATTTTGTCAAAAATATGATCGAAAACTGCATTCCTATTCATAAATTCTTAGGATTGGAGTTACTAGAAATCAGAACGGATTTTGCTAAAGTCAAGGTTCCATTCCGACCAGAAGTTGTGGGTGATATTCGCTCACAACGTTGGCATGGTGGCATCATTACAACCATCATGGATTCTGTAGGTGGCATTGTTGGCGGCACACATTTTTCGTCCTTAGAGGATAAAATGTCAACAATTGATATCCGTGTTGATTTTTTAAGACCTGCACATGCTGAAGCCATTATTGTCGAGGGCGAAACATTGCGTTTAGGAAGTCGTATTCTAGTCACTAAAATGTATGCTTATTTAGAAAATGATCCTCAAAAAACAATTTTAGCAGAAGGCAAAGCAGTCTACAGCTTTGTCAGAATGAAGCAAGAAAAGTAAACCAATTCAGCTACTTTATCTTTTTTTGATGAACTTATTTCTGAGATAAACAATGATATTTATCATGCAACTCTCAAAATAAAAATGTTAAAAGTAAAATAAATATAAAAAATATCTTTTTTCCTTTCTAAATTTACATGACTTATACATCTGGAGACATGAAGTTTAAACCTACAAATATCCAAAGTGAACTTGAAAAACAACGTCAAAGTTCAGTGACGAAAAAAGAATTACTTTCAGAAATTCAAGACATTTTCAAACAAGTTGATCTTAAAGATCAAGATGTTTATGAGCGAACGACATCTTCATCAGACGACACCACAAATAGGTTTGATCTAGACGTCTTAGAGACAAATCGTATTTTTCATATCAATGATATCAAAAGAATATGCATCATCTATCGCCTCCGTTTTTTAGACAGTCATTTATTTAAAGCCGATTTACCATACGAAGCTATTCAAGGGATAAAGGATGTAGAGAAAACTCACCAAACACAACTCAGTGGTTTTAAAATCATGGGGCCATCAAAGCTATTTAAATTAGCAAACGCAGACGATCCGTTGCTCTTTGCGCCTATTGGGAATGGTTATTATTACCTCATACATAAGTGGGGAAATGACCTGAGCCCGTTTCGCAGAATAATCATGTGGCCTTTAAAGAGTTTAGAAAATTTTGTTTTATCAGCTTTGATAACTTCCTTTCTAATGACAAGCTTACTCCCACAAGGTTTCTTTATGAAGAAAGAAGACGCAGGCATAGAGTTCTTTATCCTCTTTATCTTTATGTTCAAATGGCTCTGTGGAATGGCATTGTACTACGGTTTTTCAAAAGGGAAAAACTTTAACTCAGCCATCTGGACAAGTCGCTATTACAATGCCTAACAAAAAATAAAGCTGTTTTGAAACAAAGCTCAGTCAGAGGCTTAAAGATTGGTATAATCCTCATTGTCAAATTCAACTAAAAGCCAAATTACGTCGACTAATTTTATTTAAAAACAGCTCAATATTTCTATGCTTAAAGAGCGTTTAAACGTTCAATAAAAGTATTTGCGTCAGATTCTACTGTCTGATTAACTTCTTTCAGATGTTTTGATTTATTATCAACATCCGTTTTATTAATTTCAGAAATGACTTTATCAAAACTTGCGATCACATCGTCTATCAGTTCTTCTGATTGTTTGTGATCTTTTTGAGGAATTGATGCTTGATGAATAAGCGCGCCATCAATGATTGCACCGTAGGTATTATTCAAATCTTTCTTTAAATTCTTTACACTTGCCATATTATATTTTTTGGCGAAAATACATCATTTATTTGATTAAATAGTCACTTTTAGAAGTCGAGCATGAGCAGATGACAAAATAATTTTTTCAACACAGGCTGGTACAAAAATCGTTTCGCCCATTTGAAGTTCATATTGAACCGTATCGCTAGCACAAACCTGTGCTTTTCCTTCAACACACATCAAAACAACAAATTGTTCATTGAGTTGAAATTCAAAATTTTGACTTTGTGTCAAGTACACATAATCAGTTTTGAAATAAGCTGTGTGTAAAAGTTCTTGAGCTCCTGTACGATCAGGATGATAATTAATTTGATAGTCATAACTGACGTCAAAATCAATGGCATCAATCGCGAAATCAGTGTGTAATTCACGGTAGTGGCCGTGTTTATCTTTGCGTTTCCAATCGTAAATTCGGTAGGTTATATCAGATGTTTGTTGTATTTCTGCGAGCAAAACGCCCTCACCAATTGCATGAACTAAGCCTGGCTTGATATAGAAAACATCACCAGGCTCAACTTCAATGTGTTGCAGATAATCAACCAAAGTTCCATTTTCTAAATACTTTTGATAGCGCTCAGGCGTGAGTTTTTCTTGAAAGTCGGCAATGATAAATGCCTTGGGATCAGCAGCTATAACATACCACATTTCAGTTTTACCAAATGAATTATGCCTTTTTTCGGCCAATATATCATCAGGGTGCAATTGCACTGAAAGCCGCTGAGCAGCATCGATAAACTTGAATAAAATCGGAAAATGATGACCAAACCTATCAATTGATGATTGCCCTAGCATTTCTATGGCAAAACGATCAATTAATTCCGACAAAGTTGTGTTTGTATACACACCTTCACTGACAACAGAAACACTCTCTGGCACTTCGCTGATTTCCCAACTTTCACCAATAGCATTGGCTTCAGTATCTTTATGAAGTTGTGTTTTTAATTTTTGACCTCCCCAAATTTTCTCTTTTAATATGGGTTTAAATTTCAGTAAGCTAGGTTTGGGTTTATCCATCTAGAGATCTTTAATAACTTTTAATGCTTTCTTCATATGTTTTGACGCATCAAGATTATTGAAATGGTAGATAAGCTGACCATCTTTGTCAATCACAAAAGTTTCACGACCTGGAACTAAACCGAGAAGTGCTTTTTTGACACCAAATTTTCTTCGAACTTTATTTTGAGGATCAGAAAGCAAGATGAATGGCAATTCATGTTTCTGAGCAAACTTTAAATGAGACTTTTGATCATCGCTACTAATACCTATAACTTCAGCACCATAATCTTGAAACTCTTGATAAGTATCTCTGAATTGACAGGCTTCTTTTGTACAACCTGGAGTGAAGTTTTTTGGGTAAAAATAAATCACGACTGGTATTTGACCAAAAAAAGAAGAGCTCTCAAATTCTTCATTATTTTGATCTTTTAAGGAAAAGTTTGGAATAATATCTCCTTTTTTAAGTGACATAATTTAAGCTTTGTAAGTTACAAAATTACGAGGTGTTTCGTAAAGTGTTATTTCTAATTCATGTTGCGAACTCAAGCTAGGCTTGATTCGGTTGTAAATCACGACAGCAATATTCTCAGCAGTTGGATTGAGATTTTTAAACTCTTCAACCTGAATATTCAAATTCTTGTGATCAAAGGCCTCTTCAACGTCAGCTTTGATTATCTCTTTAAGTTCTTTTAAATCAATAACAAAGCCAGTTTCAGGGTCAATCTCTCCTGTAACAGAAACAATAAGTTTATAATTGTGTCCGTGATAATGAGGATTATTACACTTTCCAAAAACAGCTTTATTTTTGGCTTCATCCCAATCCTCACGATGCAATCGATGGGCTGCATTAAAATGTGCTTGACGATGTACTGTTACTTTTGGCATTCTATTTTAATTTCATGTATTGGTAATGTTTATCAAAAATGATTTTAAACCATTCCGTATAACTCGCTGGATCTTTTTCAATGTCAAATTTCAAATCCTCCAAAGAAATCCATTTCCAAGCATTCACCTCTTCTGGGTTAATTTTCGGGTCATTGTTATAATAGCCGACAAGCATATAATCATACTCGTGTTCTGTCAAACCATTATCAAAAGGAGCTTTGTAAATAAAAGAATTTGTTTCTTTTAAATCTGTTGAAAAACCCATTTCTTCTTGCAATCGACGCTTCCCAGCTTGGATATTCGTTTCGCCTTTTATCTGATGACTACAACATGTATTGGTCCACAGACCTGGCGTATGATATTTTCCTAAAGCGCGTTGTTGCAACATCAACTCTCCTTTATCATTATAAATAAAAACAGAAAATGCACGGTGTAAAAGTGCTTTTTCATGGGCTTCAATTTTTTCCATTAAGCCTAATTCTTGGTCATTTTCATCCACCAAGATAACATATTTTGAATAATCTAAGTCCGTTTGCATCTAAAATTGGGTTTACTACAAAGAAAGAGCGTCTTTGCATTAAAAACGCTCAATTATGATTAATTTAATATTTCGATTTTAAAAACGTGATTCCCCTTTAAGACCTTTTTATTGAATGTATATTTCATAAAAAACACACTTAAAAAATGAGTCCAGTTTCTCTATAAGACTCCAAGAAAGTAAAGTTCAGCATTTTTTTTAACATTGCTTTTAAAATTTAAAAAAATTACATTTGTCGCATGAAATTTAAAGACGAAATAAACAGAAGAAGAACATTCGGCATCATATCTCACCCAGATGCTGGTAAAACAACACTTACAGAAAAGCTACTCCTTTTTGGTGGTGCCATTCAAGAAGCTGGCGCCGTCAAATCGAATAAAATCAAAAAAGGAGCGACGAGTGACTTCATGGAGATCGAGCGTCAGCGTGGGATTTCTGTTGCAACTTCAGTTCTTGGATTTGAATACAAGACTAAAAAAATCAACATTTTAGACACACCTGGTCACAAGGATTTTGCTGAAGACACTTTCCGAACACTGACTGCTGTTGACAGTGTAATCGTCGTTGTCGATGTTGCAAAAGGTGTTGAGGAACAGACTGAAAAACTCGTTGAAGTTTGCCGAATGCGCAATATTCCAATGATTGTTTTTATCAATAAACTTGACCGCGAAGGAAAAGATGGGTTTGAACTGCTTGATGAAATCGAACAAAAACTTCATTTACGCGTCACACCTTTAAGCTATCCTATTGGGATGGGATATGACTTTAAAGGGATATACAATATATATGAGCAAAATGTCAATCTTTTTACTGGTGATCCTAAAAAAGATATCGAAGATACAATTGAGGTTAAAAACTTACAGACGAAAGAGCTAGATGAACTCATTGGCGAAAATGCAGCTGATACACTTCGCGAGGATTTAGAATTAGCAGAAGGTGTATATCCAAGGTTTGATAAAGAGGAATATCTAAAAGGTGAGCTACAACCTGTCTTTTTCGGTTCAGCGCTCCATAATTTTGGTGTCCGCGAACTTCTGGATTGCTTTGTTGACATCGCTCCTCCGCCACAATCTAAGGAAAGCGATGAACGCGAGATCCGACCTGATGAAGATAAATTTAGTGGATTTGTATTTAAGATTCATGCCAACATGGATCCCAAACACAGAAACCGCTTGGCTTTTGTTAAAATTGTTTCTGGAAAATTTGAACGCAACAAACCCTATCGACACGTGAGGTTAGGTAAAGATTTAAAATTCTCAAGCCCAAGTGCATTTTTTGCTGAGAAAAAAGAAATTGTCGATGAAATGTTTCCTGGAGATATTGTTGGACTTCACGATACTGGAAACTTCAAAATTGGCGATACAATGACTGAAGGGGAAATCATTAATTACAAAGGCACACCGAGCTTTTCTCCTGAACATTTTAGATATATCAACAATGCTGACCCGATGAAGTCTAAACAATTAAATAAAGGAATCGAACAGCTTATGGACGAGGGTGTTGCTCAACTTTTTACCTTAGAACTCAACAACAGAAAAATTATTGGAACTGTTGGTGCACTCCAATACGAGGTTATTCAGTACCGCTTAGAGCATGAATATGGTGCAAAGTGTTCATACGAAAACATCAATGTCCACAAGGCGTGCTGGATTGAACCAGAAAATGAAAAAAGTGAAGAATTCCAGGATTTTAAACGTGTGAAATCTAGATTTTTAGCTAAAGACAAACAAAATCAACTCGTTTTTCTAGCTGACTCTCAATTTTCATTACAAATGACACAGCAGAAATACCCATCAATTAAGTTTCACTTTACATCAGAATTTTAAGTACAGTAAGATCACATTAAAAAGTGGTTCCAAAAAAGTATTAGCCTCTGTCATTCTACTCAGAAATTTCTGAAGGCAAAATGATAAACTCACTTTTTTGAAACCACTTTTCTATTTCTAAGCATCCGCTTCCTTTAATTTGAGTTGCCATTTCCAAGCACTCTCTAGCGCATCTTCTAAAGTTAATTTTGTTTGCCAGCCCAAAACGTCTTGTGCTTTTTCCGTATCTGCATATGCTGCAACAACATCACCAGGTCGGCGTGGCGCTATTGTGTGGTTTAATTCCTGACCACTCACCTTTTCAAATGCTGAAACCACTTCTTTCACCGAACTCCCTTTCCCTGTTCCTAGATTAAAAACCTCATACGAAGCCTTCTTTTCACTTTGAAGCAAACGTTCCAATGCCACAACGTGAGCTTCAGCTAAATCGACAACATGAATATAGTCGCGAATACACGTGCCATCTTCAGTTGGGTAATCATCTCCAAAAATCGATAATTCATCACGTTGCCCTATTGCTGTTTGCGTAATATATGGCACCAGATTTTGAGGAGTCCCTATTGGCAACTCTCCTATTTCTGTGGAAGAATGCGCTCCGATTGGATTGAAATAACGCAATGAAATAGCTTTCAAATCACTGACGGCATTACAGGTATCTCTAATAATATCCTCTCCTATTTGTTTTGTATTCCCGTAAGGAGATTCTGCTTTTTTAATCGCTGCACCTTCAGTAATTGGCAATGTATCTGCCTCGCCATAAACCGTACAAGACGAACTGAAAATAAAATTTTTCTGGTTTAACTGGCTTATATTTTTAAGCATATAAACTAATGCATTGTTATTGTTTTCATAATAAAGCAAAGGATTTTCTACACTTTCCCCTACAGCTTTTGAAGCTGCAAAGTGAATCACACCAGCAAGATCGTGGTGTTCTTTAAAGAAAGCCTCCACTTTTTCTTGATTTCTCAAATCAAAATTAAAAAATTGAGGTATTTTTTGCGTGATTTTTGCTATGCCTTCCAAAACGTCAATCGAAGAATTTGAAAGGTTGTCAATGATGCAAACATCATATCCTTTTTCAAGAAGTGCAACAACCGTATGCGAACCTATAAACCCCAATCCGCCAGTAACTAATATTTTCATAGAAAGATGTGTTTTTCGACTTTAAATACTTTAATTTCGTGGCTAATTTAAGCCATTTAATAAGAGTTAAAAATTTTTAAAGTGCTTAAATTTAAATAACATATTAACATTACACTTTTCAAACAATGATCAAAGCTTTTAAAATCATCAGTACACTTGAAGCCATCTCATTTCTTGTTTTATTAGGAATTGCAATGCCTTTAAAATACATGCTTGACATGCCTGAATATGTTCAAGCCGTTGGTATGGCGCATGGTGTCCTTTTTGTCCTTTATATTATTGGCGCTTATTTTATGTATGAAAAACTCGATTGGCCTGGCAAAACCTTATTGATTGTTATTTTGTGTTCAGTCTTACCTTTTGGTCCTTTTTATGCTGACAAAAAATATTTGCCAAACACTTAATCATCAAGCCTGTTTTTAACGTACTCTACCTCCGTTTTACCGTGAGGTTTTGCTTTTCCGTTTTCATCTAGACTGACCATCACGATGCGATCTACGGTGATGATTGTTTTGCGTGTCATTTTATTGCGAACCTCACATTTGAGTGTCAATGAAGCGTGACCAAATTTAATCACTTCAATGCCGATTTCGATGATGTCACCCTGCTCGGCTGAACTTTGAAAATCAATCTCACTTATAAATTTTGTGACTGTTTTTTGATTTTCTAATTGGATGATTGAATAAAGTGCTGCTTCTTCATCAATCCACTCTAATAAACGTCCTCCGAATAAAGTTGCATTCGGATTTAAATCTTCGGGCTTAACCCATTTTCTTGTATGAAATCTCATAGTTATGTTTTAACTCTAAAGTTAGTTTAAAAATCAATCTTTAATGTAGTGCTACAGATTGGAATAAATAATGCTGCTATCACAAAAAATTATGCATCGACAAAGTCTTGAAGATAAGCATAGCCATCGGTGAGCTCACCATCACAAGTCATCAGCGCGCGTTTTAAAACACCATCTTTATCCGAATTAAAGAAAGCAGGGATCACATGTTTTTCAAACATATCTCCAAAACCTTCACTCGCATCTTTCGGCAATTCACATGGCAGATTATCAACAGCCATGACTGTAATTGCATTTTTGGCATCAAAAGGAACTTCTTTTTCTGTCTGCGGATCATAACCATAAAAAGGGTCTGCAATCGTAGATGAACGAATTGTACTTGCTATCGGCCCTTGAATATCACAACTGACATCTGCAATAAGATTGATATTAAAATCTTCAGATTTAGCATCTTCACCTGAAATAAGATAAGGTGCGCCTTCTCCGTAAAAGTGACCTGCGATAAAGAAATCTGTCACTTTTGTAAAGCGCGTAAAATCAGTAACATACAGTTCTGGGTTTTCATAAAAATGATATTTATCAACAGAAGTTAATGTTGTATCCTTAGGTTTATTATAATCTAATACGCCAACTTGTGTAAAAACCGGTTCTGTATATGTTTTGGCTAAATAATCTTCAATAGAAACTTCTTTAACCTGAAGGTAATCCAAAATCTCTTTAGCTCCGTGTGCCACCTTCCCTTTGCCAGTTAAGCAAATTTTGATCTTAGGTAATGACACTTTATCCAATGCGACTTTGACTGCTTCCAAATCTGCAAGATCCTCAACTTTAGGCAATTCATACAAACCATCGCGCATCCCTAGCGCTCGAAATCCATTATATGCACCGACGAGTCCTGCATAGCGCCCAAAACCGATTAAACGTGAACCGCTTTGATCCGTTATGACCTCATGATCATAAAGTTTAATGTTTTTTGATAAAATCGCTTTGAGTAAATCGCGATTGTAAGGTTGCATTTTAATCGTGTGTGAAAAAAAGAAATATGATTTATCTGGGATCAAAGCGTCTTCAGGAACTTCCTTGACCCCCACAAGCACATCACATTCTGAAAGATCACTACTGACTTCTATCCCTTTTTCGCGATAGCTTTCATCACTAAATATACGGATATCAGAAGGTTCCACAACAAATTTCAATTGATCATACTTCTTCTCTAATACTTTTAGATGTTGAGGTGTAAATACAACACGGCGATCTGGTGGTGTTTTCCGCTCTTTTATAAGTCCTATTCTCATATATACCTTTTTAGAATGGCCATAAACTTAGCAAAAAGACTTCAGACTCAGACTGTTTATTTACAATTTAATTAACGGATATCCTGTTTGAATATTCATAATTTTGCCAAAAAAATTCATGCCTCATAAACAAAACCTCTTAACAGCATTTGATATTGGTGATCTCACTTTAAAAAACCGTGTTGTCATGGCTCCAATGACAAGAAGTCGTGCTGACAATCCTGACTCAGCTGCCACAGATATGCACGCTGAGTATTATGCGCAACGCGCAAGCGCCGGACTCATTATTTCAGAAGGTGCCCAAGTTTCAAAAAGAGCAGTTGGCTATATCCACACTGCAGGAATTCATAATCCGGCTCAGATCGAAGGTTGGAAAAAAGTAACTAAAGCTGTCCATGATAAAGACGGGTTAATCTTTGCACAATTATGGCATGTCGGTCGCATATCACATCCTGACTTTCAAAATGGTGATAAACCATTTTCTGCTAGCGCCATTAATCCGCATGCACAAGTTTATACACCTGATGGCTTCAAAGATACTATCACGCCAAAAGAAATGACGCGCGAAGAAATTAAAGATACCGTTCAGGAGTTCAAACGCGCAGCCAAAAATGCAATTGATGCAGGATTTGATGGCATTGAAATACATTCTTCAAATGGTTATTTATTTCATCAATTCTTTAATAATTCAGCTAATCAGCGAACAGATGATTATGGGGGAAATGATGAAAACAAAACACGCGTTTTATTTGAAGTCATTGATGCGATTAAGGTTTTTGTACCTGAAAATAGAATTGGCATCCGTTTAAACCCTTCACTTCACAATATGTTTGGTATCACTGCTGATAAGGAAAGCATTCCGACTTTCGAATATATCGTCAAGAAACTAAACAATTACGATTTGGGCTATTTACATCTTTCTGAACCCTTTAATGACGTCAGTGATATTGACTTTTTGGTGAAAGATATTGCAAAACACTTTAGACCGCTTTACAATGGAAATTTAATGATCAACGCTAACTTCGATCAAGAGAAAGGAAATCAAATAATTGAAGATGGTGATGCAGACTTAGTGGCCTACGGAAAAGCATTTATCTCTAATCCTGATTTGCCTTTGCGTTTCGAAAAAAATGCAGATCTCACACCTTGGGATAAGGATACGTTTTATACACAAGGTAAAAAAGGCTATACAGATTATCCTATGCATAAATCTTAGTTTTGCTGACTAAGCATTTCAATTTTTTTGATATAAATCATTAAGAATACATCTCTGATAATCTTAAAATGAATTAGTTATTTAATAAAAAAACAGACAGTATTCTTCCTTTCTAAAACCACTTTATTATGATAAAACAAGCT
>JAKDUG010000137.1 GCA_030457805.1 Psychroflexus sp. | reverse complement strand
CATATTTTTTATTGATATACCAGATATGATGAGAACCATTGCAGAAGCAGGAACAACCTCAGATACTGATGACTTGTTTAAAGAAGTCTACTTTGACTCGCCATTGCAAATCAGGCAAAGATGTTACAATTGGGTTTATCCATAAAACTTATGACCTTGCGGTCGCCACTCGGCAAACTATTAATTCATTATACTTTTATACTTATCTTATGACTTCTATTCAATCCTTTCTAGGCGTCTGTTTATTTTTTTTTAGCATAAGCATTAATGCGCAGAATGCGAGCTCCGAAATGTTTACCAGCTCTAATAAAGGCAAGTTTTTTGCGAGTTGGGGTGGCAACAGAGCCTCATTTACAAAATCTGACATTAACTTTAGAGGCCCGGGTTACGACTTTACTTTGGACAATGTTAAAGCTGCTGACAAACCCAAAGGTTGGCATATCGATTATATCAATCCTGGGCGAATGACTATTCCGCAAACAAATGCTAAAATCGGCTATTTTATTAGTGACAATTATACGATTGCCATCGGATTAGACCACATGAAATATGTTATGAATCAAGACCAAATCGTTAATATGAATGGAAACATCAACCTTCCTAGCGATGAGGCAGGGTCCATTTTTAATGGTGCCTACAACAATTACCCTCAAGAATTAACCGAAGATTTCCTCATGTTTGAACACACAGATGGATTGAATTACATCTATGCTGAGTTCTCTAGATTTGATGATGTCTCTTCAATTTTTAATATTACAAACACCGATATTTTTCAAGTCAACCTTACCGAAGGCGTTGGTGCAGGCCTACTTTACCCAAGAACAAATACAACTTTATTATCTAAAAAACGCTATGACGAATTTCATATTGCTGGTTATGGCCTTTCTTTGAGTGCTGGTCTTCAGCTTAATTTCTTTAAATATTTCTTTGTTAGAGGCGATCTGAAAGGTGGATATATCAACATGAATGATGTGAGAACAACTCAAAATAGTGCTGACAAAGCTTCGCATACATTTTTCTATTTTGAGCGGGTCATTTCTTTCGGCGGGATTTTCAGAATATAAAAAAAACCGAAAAATATTGACAAATTAACGCAGAAATACTTTATTAAATAAGAAAAGGTTTGAGTAGCATTTCAGACTTCACTAAATTGCAAGGAAAAGTTTTTTAAAACAAATTGCTTATGATTTTTATTGACAACGAAGGCATCACAAATCCAAAACTCAACTTGGCTCTAGAGGAATACGCTTTACGCAATTTTTCAAATAACTCAGATTATCTACTCTTTTATATCAACGAGCCTTCGATCATTATCGGTCGAAATCAATGTACTTTAGAAGAAATTAATCTAGAGTATGTAGAAGAAAAGAATATTCATATTGTTCGCAGAATTTCTGGTGGTGGTGCTGTCTATCACGATTTTGGAAATCTGAATTTTAGTTTCATGACGGATTATGAATTCAATAAGCTCAATAATTTCAAACAATTTACTGCGCCAATTGTCAAGATTCTAAACGACATGGGAATTCCTGCTGAAATGAAAGGCCGAAATGACATTGTTGCAAATGATAAAAAGATTTCTGGAAATGCGCAATTTTCATCTGTTAAACGCATGTTTAGTCATGGCACCTTACTTTTTGATAGTGATTTAAGTGAAGTCAGTAAAGCGCTGAATGTCAAAATGAGCAAGATTCAATCCAAAGGACATAAATCCGTTCGCAGTCGTGTGGCCAATATCGCCGAGTTTCTTGATGAACCGATGAACACAACTGAATTTCGCCAGAAAATATTGGATGGCCTTTTTGCAGAAAAACCAAACTTTGAAATCTACCGCCTATCAGACGATGAGTGGAAAGCTGTACATCAACTCAAAGAAGAGAAATACGATAACTGGGATTGGAATTACGGAAAATCCCCAAAATTTGATATCCAACGTACCTCAAGATTTAAAGCCGGTGAGATTGATTTGCGCATCAAAGTTAAAAAAGGTGGTGCAATTGAAAATGTCAAAATTTACGGTGACTTCTTTGGAAAGGAACCCGTTGAAAAAATTGAAGATGCACTTGAAAATGTGCGTTACGATAAGCCTGACATTACCAAAGTGATCGATCAGTTTGACCTGTATGAATACTTTGGTGAGATTGATAAAGACGAATTTATCAATTTAATTTATGGCCCAGACGAATTATAGCCTAAACAACACATTCCTCAAGGTCATCACCTCATATTAAAGAATTCTATTAGCTTTGCGACTTTGAGAATATTGAAATGGATTCATTAACACAAATTGTTTTAGGGGCGGCTGTCGGAGAGGCGGTTGCTGGTCGTCAACTCGGAAATCGTGCAATGCTTTACGGTGCAATTGCAGGAACGATTCCTGATCTTGATGTTGCAGCTTCCTTTTTCACAGACACGGTCACAAGCCTAGAGGTGCATCGTGGTTTTTCCCATTCAATCCTGTTCTCCATTCTATTTGCGCCCATTTTTGGCTGGCTATTTTCTCTTTTTGAAAAACATGCCAGTTGGAAAAAACTGTCTTGGTTATTTTTTTGGGGGTTTTTAACACATCCGCTTTTAGATGCGCACACCACTTGGGGAACACAACTCTTCTGGCCTTTTGACCTCAGAATTGCCTACAAAAACATTTTTGTGATTGATCCTTTATACACAATTCCTTTCATCCTTTTCCTCATCATGGCTATGCGTCAAAAAAGAGGATCACAGAAAAGAAGGAAGCTCAACAACCTCGGTCTGATTATCAGTTCATCCTATCTTGTGGTCACCCTTATTTTAAAAGGAGTCACCTATACTCAATTCCAAAAAGCATTAGAAGAACAAGGTATTGACTATGTTGAAATGCAAACAAAACCAGGTGCTTTTAATAGTATCATGTGGACTGCTAATGTCAAAACAAAAGAGGCTTACCTGATCGGTCATTATTCATTCTTTGATACCAAGCCTATAGAATTTGAAAGTTATTCTAAGAACCATGCATTGATTGGTGAACTTATTGAGCATCCGAAAATGCAACGCATGATTAAGATTTCTCAAAATTGGTTTACAATTTCTCAGGAAGATGATAAGCTTTATTTTAATGACTTAAGATTTGGTTTAATGTCACTTGAGCCCGATGCGGATAAGTTTGTCTTCAGTTATGAAATTCAACAAGAAGATGATAGGATTCACTTTATCGAGCGCAAGAAAAACCCTGAAGATGGCAAGAAGCTCATAGGGGAATTATGGACACGTATCAAAGGAAATTAAGTGTATTCTACAAGTCACAAATCATAGAGATTAAGTTATCTTTGTTTTTTAAAAAATTAATGAGACAATGAGTTTAGAACAAGATTTGATGCAACGCGCTGAATCAAAGTGCGAATTATGTGGAAGCAAAGATCAATTAGAAATCTATGAAGTCCCGCCAGTAGCTCAAGCGAGCTTGGAAAACGCTGTATTGACTTGCAAGACATGCTACGATCAACTCAACAACTCAGATCAAATTGAATCAAACCATTGGCGCTGTCTCAATGACAGTATGTGGAGCCAAGTCCCTGCTGTACAAGTTATCGCTTACCGCATGCTTCATCAATTAATTGATGAGGGTTGGCCACAAGATCTTATCGATATGCTTTATCTCGAAGAGCAAACACTCGCTTGGGCAAAGACAA
Organism: Psychroflexus sp.; assembly: GCA_030457805.1. Classification (GTDB taxonomy): domain Bacteria; phylum Bacteroidota; class Bacteroidia; order Flavobacteriales; family Flavobacteriaceae; genus Psychroflexus. The sequence goes on along the minus strand of JAKDUG010000137.1, from coordinate 2,139 downwards.
CATTAGAAGAAGAAAAACCTGTAGATCAAGTGATTCATCGCGATAGCAATGGCGTTGAAATCAACGCGGGAGACAACATTGTCCTCATCAAAGATTTGCCTGTCAAAGGGTCAAGCCTTGTTGCTAAAAGAGGAACAGCTGTCAGACGTGTTTCTTTGGTTCACGATAATGAAGAACAAGTTGAAGGAAGAGTTGAAGGTCAGCAGATTGTCATTTTAACAAAATTCGTCAAAAAAATATAGCCTATGAAATTTGTTGTAAAATCAGTTTTAGCAAGCTTTTTTCTCGCTATTTTTGTTTTATTCATTTTTCAGTTGATCCTCAAGTTCATATTGGGTTCAGACAGTTTTCTCAGCCTGACAATGATTATCTTCATCTTGTCAACAACAATTATCATTCAGCTTTTGTTTACAATACTAAGCACACGCAAAAGATATGACTACATCAAGTCGTTCGAGCATTCAAAAACACTTTCGGACACATCTATTGCTTACATGCCTCCTCTAAAAATAAATCCTTTTAAATTTCAAGAAAACCTCAGAAAGTATTTTCACGTCACTATTGCCGATCACGAAAACCACACTTACAAATTTCATGAAAATTTTGATTACTTTCAGGTGTCATCACGATTTGGTTTTTATTTAAAACCACATGCCTACACCGACCAATTTTACTTAGAAATCATTCCTTACACACCCCGAATGTTTGCTGAGAAGAGAATCAAAAAACAAAGAGAGTTGATTCAGAGACTCTTAGAAATAAGCCAATAGTCATTAACAGCCATTAAGATAATTTATGATATTTTTGGCTCTGAATATTCTAAAACGTCAAAAATAGACGATAATTTTGGCGCCTAACTTAAAAAAACATATCATGAAAAATTTTCGAAATTTATTAATCTTAGGGGTCTTGGCCTTGTCCTTTAATGGTGCATTTGCCCAAACGATTTCCGAGAACGCATTGGGTTTAAGAATAGGTGACAACGATGGCTTCGGAGTTGAAGTTTCTTACCAACGTGCCTTATCTGAAAACAATCGTTTAGAACTTGACTTGGGTTTGAGAAGCGGAAGCCACTACGACGGTTTTAAAATCGCTGGTTTATACCAATGGGTTTGGAATCTAGAAGGGCGTTTTAACTGGTACGCAGGTGCAGGTGCTGGTATTGGCTCTTATGACTATGATGATGACTACTATTATGAAGATAGCGGTAGTGATACTTTCTTTCTCCTTGCAGGTGATGTCGGTATCGAGTATAATTTCGATATTCCACTCATTTTGTCAGTTGACTTCAGACCAGAAATTGGCTTCGGAAATCATTATGATGACTTAGACTTTGACATCGCTCTTGGTATCCGTTACCAATTCTAAATAAAATAATCTTATTTATTTTCGATATTTGAACTGTAACCCAGTTAGAAAATTTCGGAGATATTGATCTAACAGCTGCTGATATTGCGGCTGTTTTTTTTGTCTTAAAAATGAAGTTAATTCGTTCTTTGTAATTGGCATTTCAGCTAATTCAAATAGGGCAAGAATATCTTCTGACCTGAGGTTCAAAGCGATTTTTAATTTTTTAAAGACTAGATTGTTATCTAGTTTCTGTTCAGGTTTTGGCTGCTCCCCTTCACGTTTCCCTCGGTATTTATTAATCATACCATTTAAAAAAACAGCGAGATTTTTATCCGTTAGGTTGATATAAGCCTCATCTTCTTCTTTTTTCATCCAATCGCTAATTTGTGGACGTGTGACAGTTACATCAGCTTCTTCAAATATTTCAATCATCTGATCATCTGAGTAATCAAAAGTATAGCGAAGACGTCTTAAAACATCATTATTTGTCATCTTTCAAAATTTTAAGGCAAAGTTAAAGGAATAAATCCAATGCCGTTTTGTTTTTTTTAATGAATTGCGCGAATCATGCGTATTTTGAGAAAAATCTCATTCATTTCCAATGGACATTAGAGAGTTATTTGGGGCTTTCTAAATGTTTATAAAACTCTCATTGTCAATCTTAAGATAACTTTCATTTCTTCCGCCATAGACATTGCTAAAAATCTGATTTATATCTATTCAAAAAATGACTGAAATAGATTTATATTTTGCATTTTTGCATAAAAACAGACAGATGCCAAAGATTTC
>JAKDUG010000136.1 GCA_030457805.1 Psychroflexus sp. | reverse complement strand
AAGTGATTTGTGGAAGTATGTTTTCAGGAAAAACTGAAGAATTAATCCGTAGATTAAAACGGGCCCAATTTGCCAAACAAAAAGTGGAAATTTTTAAACCAGAAATTGATCGACGCTATGATGAGGCTGAAGTCGTCTCGCATGATGCAAATGCTATTCGGTCAACACCTGTCCCTGCAGCTGCCAATATTCGGATTTTAGCTGATGATTGTGAGGTCGTTGGCATTGATGAAGCACAGTTTTTTGATGATGAGATTGTCAGCGTTTGCAATGATCTCGCTAACAAGGGCGTGCGTGTCGTTGTGGCGGGTTTAGATATGGATTTTAAAGGCAATCCTTTTGGACCGATGCCCAATTTGATGGCAACAGCTGAGTATGTCACAAAAGTACATGCTGTTTGCACGCGCACGGGTAATTTAGCACAGTATAGTTTCCGAAAAGCAACACAAGATGATTTGGTTTTGCTCGGCGAAACTGAAGCCTATGAACCACTCAGTCGTGCTGCGTTTTATAAGGCTATGCGTGAAGAAAAAATCAAAGGAAAAACAAAGAAAATAAACCAATCCGACTCTTGATCAATGACAATTAAAGAAACTCAACTCATTATTGATTTAAAGGCTTTAGAGACTAATTTTAAAACAATTAAAAATCAGATAAAGTCGACAACTAAAATCATGGGTGTCGTTAAAGCCTTTGCTTACGGTACAGATTCGGTAGTGGTTGCTCATAAATTAGTTGATTTAGGCGTGAGCTATCTGGCAGTCGCCTATACCGAAGAAGGTGTAAGATTGCGGAATTCTGGTATTCAAATTCCAATTCTGGTGTTTTATCCCCAATTAGAAGAGTTGTCAAGTTTAGTTGAGTACCATCTCATGCCAAGTGTTTACAGCTTTAATTTTTTAATTGGACTCAATTCTCTACTCAAAGATTCAACGGTGATTGACTTTCCAATTCATTTAAAAATCAATACTGGCTTAAATCGTTTGGGCTTTGATCTCGACGAATTGGATGAGATTTATGAAGAAATAGCTAACAGTCAACACATCAAACTCGCTGGCGTCTTTTCGCATTTAGCTGCTTCAGGAACAGCTTCTCAGGTTGATTTTACAAAACAACAAATTGCGAAATACAAACAAGCACAGGCATTTTTTATAGAAAAATTTGGTCAAGGCTTCTTGTCGCATTTGTGTAACTCTAGTGGGATTTTCAATTATCCCGAAGCGGAATTTGATATGGTCCGAGCTGGAATTGCCCTTTATGGCTATGGAAATAATGCTGCCGAAAATGAGCAATTGATTCCTATTTCAAATCTTAAAACAGTAATCGCACAGTTGCGAACTATACAGAAAGGAGAAAGCGTCGGTTATGAGCGCATGTTTATAGCCGAAAAAGAAACTGTGATTGCGTCTCTGCCTTTGGGTTATATTGATGGCATTGCTCGCCAATTTGGAAATGGGAAGGCAGATGTGCTTGTCAACGGCAAAAAAGCACCAATTGTCGGTCATGTTTGTATGGATATCGTCATGATAGATGTCACCGATATTAATTGCCAAGAAGGAGATCATGTGATTATTTTTGGGCGTGAACATTCTGTCCTTGAGTTTGATAAATACCAGCAAACAATTCCTTATGAAATCATCACACGCATTTCCCAGCGTGTGACAAGAGTCATTGAGCAATAAGCTTTACTTCTAGAGAATACAGTTTTTTAAGTCCTTTATGTTTTAGGCAAAGTCTTTTTGCTGACGATAGTTTGTCTGGCAATGTCTGTTTATCTCAGAAATTTGAAATAACATTCATTTGGGAATTCCTCTTATTAAAACCGTGAAAAAAATGTTACATTCGCAACGAATTGTTTAATAATCAAATAAAATAAAGAATAATATGAGTGATATTGCTAAAAATTTCGGCATTGACAAAGCGCTTAAAGATTTAGATCTTAAGCAAGAAAATAAAGGGACATCAGTTGGGTCTGATTTCTTTGCAAATGGTGAAATGATCGAATCTTTTTCTCCTGTAGATGGCGCTTCAATCGGAAAGGTACAAGCGACAACTCAAGAGGATTATGAGAAAGTTATTCAAACGGCTCACAGAGGATTTATGGAGTGGAGAACATGGCCAGCACCAGCTCGTGGTGAGGTTGTTCGACAGTTTAATGACGAATTAAGACGCTTAAAAGAACCTCTAGGTAAACTTGTTTCTTATGAAATGGGTAAATCTTATCAAGAAGGTCTAGGTGAAGTTCAAGAAATGATTGATATCTGTGATTTTGCAGTTGGTTTGTCAAGACAATTGCACGGTTTGACAATGCATTCAGAACGCCCAGGACACCGCATGTACGAGCAGTGGCATCCATTAGGCGTTGTTGGTGTTATTTCAGCTTTTAACTTCCCAGTCGCAGTTTGGTCTTGGAATACTGCATTGGCATGGGTTTGTGGTGATGCTTGTATTTGGAAAGGATCAGAAAAAACGCCATTAACATCTGTTGCTTGTCAGAAGATTGCAGCACGTGTTTTTGAGAAAAATGATGTGCCAGCAGGAATTTCATCATTGCTCACTGGTGATCATAAAGTTGGTGAATATATGACGAATGATAAACGTATTCCTTTAGTTTCAGCAACAGGATCAATCAGAATGGGTAAGATTGTTGCGCAAGCTGTTGCTAAAAGATTAGGGAAATCACTCCTTGAATTAGGTGGGAATAACGCCATTATCGTCACGCCAGATGCCGATATCAAAAACACAGTGATTGGCGCTGTTTTTGGCGCTGTAGGTACTTGTGGACAAAGATGTACATCGACACGCCGTTTAGTGATTCACGAATCAATTTACGACAAAGTAAAAGATGCCATTGTTGCTGCTTATAAACAAATTAAAATTGGAAATCCACTTGATGAAAATAATCACGTTGGTCCATTAATCGATAAAGATTCAGTAGACAACTATCTGAACGCTTTGAAAAGAGTAGAAGAAGAAGGTGGTAAAGTACTTGTTGAAGGTGGCGTTTTAGAAGGAAAAGGCTATGAAAGTGGTTGTTATGTAAAACCAGCCATAGCTGAAGCTGAGAACCATTACGATATTGTTCAGCATGAAACTTTTGGACCTGTTCTTTATCTGATGAAATACTCAGGAGATGTAAGTAATGGACTTGACCTGCAAAACGGTGTTGTCCAGGGACTTTCTTCAGCAATCATGACAAATAACCTAAGAGAAGCGGAGCGTTTCTTGTCTGTTGAAGGTTCTGATTGTGGTATTGCAAACGTCAATATCGGAACATCAGGTGCTGAAATTGGAGGTGCTTTTGGTGGTGAGAAAGAAACTGGTGGTGGCCGCGAATCAGGATCTGATGCGTGGAAAGTTTATATGAGAAGACAAACAAATACTATAAATTACACAACTGAATTGCCTTTGGCACAGGGAATTAAATTCGATTTATAAGAGTTTTAAGATTGAAATTGAGCCCTAAAATAATTTGTTTTAGGGCTTTTTTGTCTTTATATAAAAAATAAGACAACAGAAAATTCAAATAAGACTTATCTGTTCTGACGTAAGCACCTAAAGATGAGGTGTTTGAAATTTATTTTTGAGATGTAAACAGATTTTAGCAGTTTAGATTTTTGTTTAGGAGGAAAAAACATTTTAATTTGCATTGTTTTTCACCTTTTAAAATTTAATTAAATAGTTGTCGTCAGACGCTAAACATTTAAAGTATGGATCAAATTAAAGCAGCCATTACCGCTGTCGGCTCTTATGTACCAGAACACGTTTTGACTAACGCAATGTTAGAAGAAATGGTGGACACGAATGATGAATGGATTACCACCAGAACTGGGATCAAAGAGAGGCGGATTCTAAAGGATGAAAGCAAGGGGACATCTTTCTTAGGGATTAAAGCTGCTGAGAATTTAATAGAAAAAGCAAATTTAGATCCAAAAGAAATCGATCTTGTTTTGTTAGCAACCACTACGCCTGATATGCCTGTAGCAAGTACGGCTGCTTATGTCGCCTCTAAAATTGGTGCAACTGAAGCATTTTCTTTCGATTTACAATCGGCTTGTTCTGGTTTTTTGTTTGGAATGTCAACGGCATCATCTTACATTGAGTCAGGGCGATACAAAAAAATTCTTCTTATTGGAGCTGATAAAATGTCGTCAATTATTGATTATAAAGATCGCTCAACTTGTATTATCTTTGGCGATGGTGCAGGTGCCGTTTTGTTTGAACCAAATGAAGAAGGTTTTGGATTACAAGATGAGATTTTGCGTACAGATGCTATAGGACGCGATTTTTTGAAAATTGATGCTGGCGGATCACTCATGCCTGCGTCGGAAGAAACAGTTAAAAACAAAAAACACTATGTCTATCAAGATGGACGTACAGTGTTTAAATTTGCGGTTTCAAATATGGCTGATGTCAGTGAAAAAATAATGTTGCGAAACAATCTAGAAGCCGATGATGTAGATTGGCTCGTTGCGCATCAAGCTAACAAAAGAATTATAGACGCAACGTCAAAGCGCATGAACATAGACCAAGAAAAGGTCTTGATGAATATACAGCGTTACGGAAATACGACTTCCGCAACCTTACCTTTATTATTAGGGGATTACGAAAAACAGTTAAAAAAAGGTGATAACATTATTTTTGCAGCATTTGGAGGTGGATTCTCATGGGGATCAATCTATTTGAAATGGGCATATGATGCTAAATAAGCCACAAAAACTTAAACTATGGAAATTAAACAGATTCAGAACCTTATCAAATTTGTAGCGAAATCTGGCGCAAGCGAAGTGAAGCTTGAAATGGATGACGTCAAAATCACGATTAAAACAGGTTCAGCAGATAGCGGAGAGCGCACAGTTGTACAGCAAATACCTATGGGAGCTATGCCGCAACAACCGATGGCAGCACAGCCACAAGCACCTGCTCAGCAAGCGCCGCCAACTGAGCAATCAGCTCAGGAAAAAGAATCTTCAGCCGAAGATAATTACATTACTGTAAAGTCACCGATTATCGGTACTTTCTACAGAAAGCCAGCACCGGAAAAACCAGTTTTTGTTGAAGTTGGTGACCAGATTAATGAAGGTGATGTGCTTTGTACAATTGAAGCAATGAAATTGTTTAATGAGATTGAAAGTGAAGTCTCAGGTAAAATTGTCAAAGTTTTAGTTGACGACTCATCTCCTGTAGAATTTGATCAACCTTTGTTTTTAGTTGATCCATCATAATTGTGGTTATTAGCCATCATTTTACTTTATAATCTTTACTAAAAACAAAAGCCTATGTTTAAGAAAATATTGATCGCAAATCGTGGCGAGATTGCCTTGCGTATTATTCGTACGTGTAAGGAAATGGGCATCAAAACAGTTGCTGTTTATTCAACTGCCGACAAAGAAAGTTTGCATGTGAGATTTGCGGATGAAGCTGTTTGTATTGGTCCGCCAGCCTCAAGCGAATCCTATTTGAAAATTCCAAATATTATCTCTGCTGCTGAAATTACCAATGCAGATGCGATCCATCCGGGTTATGGTTTTTTATCTGAAAATGCGAATTTCTCTAAAATTTGTGCTGAGCACGATATTAAGTTTATTGGTGCTTCTGCAGAAATGATTGAAAAAATGGGAGACAAAGCCACAGCAAAAGCAACTATGGAAGCTGCTGGCGTGCCTTGTGTTCCTGGGTCTAAAGGAATCTTGAAGGATTTTGAAGACTGTATAAAAGTAGCGAAAAAAACTGGGTATCCAGTCATGCTTAAAGCAACTGCCGGTGGCGGTGGTAAAGGAATGAGAGCTGTTTGGAGCGAAGATAAATTAGAAGCAGCTTGGGAAGCTGCACGCCAAGAAGCTCAAATTAATTTTGGGAATAACGACATGTATATGGAAAAGCTCATTGAAGAGCCGCGCCATATCGAAATCCA
>JAKDUG010000135.1 GCA_030457805.1 Psychroflexus sp. | reverse complement strand
AGATTTTACCATTTCAGGAGAAGTTTTAGCAGATTTAAAAGTTGCAACAACAGGAACTGCCGCTGATTGGATTGTGAAAATAGTAGATGTTTTCCCTTCAGATACTGAAAACACTAAAGATGTTCAAGACCATCTGAAGTTATCAAACTATCACATGATGGTGAGAAGTGAAGTTTTTAGAGGACGCTACCGAGATGGATTTGATCGACCAAAAGCTTTTAAGCCTAATAAAAAGGAAACAGTTAAAATTACTTTGCAGGATATTAATCATACATTTAAAAAAGGACACAAGCTACAAATTCAAGTACAAAGCAGCTTTTTTCCATATATAGATATGAATCCACAAACTTATGTTGATAATATATTTGAGGCTGAAAAAGAAGATTTCAAAAAACAAACACATACAATATTTGGTGATTCGAAAATTATTTTCGATTTTGCTGAATAATTACAATCAACTAAAATAACTATCAAGGCTGTCAATTTTGGCAGCTTTTTTTTGTTGAGATAATTCATCTTTAACATTTATTACGATCACTTCTGTTTTTTGTTAAGTGTGAATATTTTTTGAGTTAAATATTTTTAACATATTTTTAGTCTAAGTTAGTTCGGTTTTTTCGGAACTAATATTATTTTTGCATCGTTTTAAATTTAACGGTATGAATCAGCAACTTGAAGAGAGAAGATCAGTTTTGATTGAGAAGTTGGGTGTGTTCTTTGAAAAAGAGCACCACTTAGCGCCAGTTGCTGCTCGTATTTTTTCATTGATTATTCTATCAGGGAAAAAGGGAGTGACATTCGAAGAGCTCGTCTGTCGCTTAAAAGCTGGTAAAAGCACGGTTTCTACACATCTAGAAAGTTTAGAATTACATAATAAAATAGAATATTTCACTTTAGTTGGTGATAGAAAAAGATATTTTATAGTCAATAAAGATTTAATGCTTAACTCTCTAGATGAATTACAGAAGCAATGGACAGAACAAAAATCACTTTTTCAAGAAGTTTTGTCTTTCAAAAAAGAATGTATGGCTGAGGACGAATCTGGTGAGGAAAACTTTGATCTTCAATTTCAAAAAAACTTCATCGCTTATGCAGATGATATTCTGCAGTCTATCAGTAAATTAAAAAGTAAAATAAAATAAATCCTAAATACAACAAACACTAATAATGAAAAAAAATATTTTAAGTTTCGTTTTTTTATGTGCTCTATTTGTTTCTTGCGGTGATGATCAACCTCAACAACAAGCAAGAGGACCGATGCAGGTACCCGTCATTGAACTACCAACAAAAACATTGACGGATTTCAACACCTATCCAGTCAGTATTGAAGGTGTTGTCAACAGTGAAGTTCGACCTAAAGTTTCAGGATACATCACTAAAGTTGTTGTAGATGAAGGTCAATCTGTTAAGCAGGGAGATGTTTTATTTACTTTAGAAACAGAATCCTTAAGTCAAGATGCGCAAGCTGCTCAAGCAAATGTCAATGCGGCTCGTGTTGAGGTTGAAAAATTAAAACCTCTTGTGGACAAAGAAATTATTAGTAAAAGCCAGCTTGAAACGGCAAAAGCAAAATTAGCTCAAGCTAAAGCTTCATATAGCAGTATTGCTGCAAACATTGATTACGCGACGATTAAGAGTCCAGTTGATGGGGTTGTTGGTTCTATCCGATACAGAAATGGTTCTTTGGTAAGTCCAGAGTCTAAATTAACGACAGTTTCTCAAGTTGATGAAGTTTATGCTTTTTTCGGAATGAATGAAAAAGACTACATCACTTTCTTACAACACGCTGAAGGAAAAGATGTGAAAGAAAAAATTGCAAATTTTCAAGCAGTTAAATTAGAATTAGCCACTGGTGATGTTTACGAACATGAAGGCGAAATTCAAACTGTTTCAGGTCAGGTGAATCCACAAACAGGGACTGTTAATTTTAGAGCAAAATTCCCTAATCCAGGTCGTTTATTGGCGAATGGAAATAGTGGACGCATTATGATTCCTGAAACTTATGAAGATAAAGTTGTTGTCCCTGAATCAGCAAGCTTTGAAAGACAAGGTTTAATTTATGTCTATGGTATTGAAAATGATTCCCTTGCAGTATCAAAATCATTTCAAGTTGATGCACGAGTTAAGAACTTCATTATCGTTAAGTCAGGTTTAGAAAAAGGTCAAAAAATTATTGCAGATGGTGTTGGCCAGCTCAGAAACAACATGCCTGTTAAACCTCAGTTGAAAGATTTTGACAGCATTGTAAAACCAATTAATAAAGTTTTTAAATAATATAAGATGTTAAAGAAATTTATAGAAAGACCTGTTTTATCAACGGTCGTTTCCTTAATTATAGTCATTTTAGGTATACTCGGGATCACGGCTTTGCCAGTGTCTCAGTATCCTGATATTGCGCCACCAACGGTGCAAGTGACAGCCAATTACCCTGGCGCAAGTGCCGAAACTGTTCTTGAAAGTGTTATTATTCCTATTGAAGAACAAGTGAATGGTGTTGAAGGGATGGATTATATCACATCAACTGCGAGTAATAGCGGTCGTGCAGAAATTCAAGTTTTCTTTAAACAAGGATATGATGCTGATATTGCTGCGGTTAACGTACAAAACCGTGTTGCTAGAGCCAATCCATTATTGCCTCGTGAAGTTATTCAAGGCGGTGTGATTACTCAAAAGCAGCAAACGAGTGCTTTGATGTTTATGTCTTTACTTTCTAAAAATGAAGATTATAATTCGACATATATTCAGAACTATTTAAACATTAATGTTATTCCAGAACTCAAAAGGATTGATGGTGTAGGTGATGTTCAAGTTTTTGGTTCTAAAAATTACTCGATGCGTATTTGGCTTCAGCCAGAAAAAATGACTGCTTATAACTTAGTTCCTGCAGATGTAACAGCTGCGATTAATGAACAGAGTTTGGAAGCTGCTGCAGGTTCTTTAGGACAAAACAATGCCGAGGCTTTTGAATATGTGATTAAGTATCCGGGGCGTTACAAAACAGAGGATCAATATAAAGATATTATTATCAAATCTCTTGGTAATGGTCAGTACCTCCATTTAGAGGATGTTGCAAAAATTGAGCTCGATGCTGAAGGTTACAGTGTTGTGTCAGAAATAAATGGTTTTCCAGCGATGAACATGGCAATCTATCAAACGCCAGGTTCTAACGCGCAGGAAATTATCCAGAATATCCATGCGAAGATTGACAAATTAGAAGCCGATTTTCCTGATGGAATTGAATCTTATGTCAACTTAGATACCAACGAATTCTTAGATGCGTCGATTGATAAAGTAATTACAACTTTAATTGAAGCTTTTATTCTTGTATTTATTGTTGTGTTTATTTTCTTACAGGATTTTAGATCGACATTAATTCCAGCGATAGCTGTTCCGGTTTCTATTATTGGAACATTCTTTTTTCTTAACCTCTTTGGTTATTCGATTAACTTATTAACACTGTTTGCCTTGGTTCTCGCCATTGGTATTGTGGTGGATGATGCAATTGTTGTGGTTGAAGCCGTTCACGCTAAACTGGAGGAAGGTGCTGATTCTGCTTTAAGTGCAACGCGAACTGCCATGGATGAAATTACGGGTGCAATTATTTCGATTACACTTGTAATGGCTGCCGTTTTTATTCCGGTCACATTTATTTCTGGTCCGACAGGTGTTTTCTATGAGCAATTTGGTATTACCTTAATTGTGGCTATTGCTATTTCAGCTGTTAATGCTTTGACATTGAGTCCGGCATTGTGTGCTTTGTTTTTGAAGACAAATGCAGAAAGAGAAAACAGTAAGAGTTGGTTGCAAAATTTCTATGATAAATTTAATACAGCTTTTGACGCAACAACAAATCGTTATGTCAATAGTTTATCATTCTTATATAAACACAAATGGATTACACCAGTTGTGATTGTGCTTTCGATTTTCGGAATTTATATGGGTATTGAAAAGACGCCGACTGGGTTTGTCCCAAATGAAGATAGAGGTGTTATCTTTGCTAATATTGAATTACCTGCTGGTGCGTCATTAGACCGAACAGTTGGAATTACACAAGAGTTTGAAGAAAAAGTCACATCTATTGAAGGTGTCAGTGGTATTACTTTAGTTAATGGATTTAGTTTGATTAGTGGGCAAGGGAGTAACTTCGCTATTGGTTTTGTGAAGTTAGATCCTAGGGATGACAGAACAGAAGATCATTTGTCTTCAGATGCTATTACTGGTCAGCTTTTCCAACTCGGAGGAAGCATCACGGATGCTGAAATGGTTTTCTTTGCGCCACCGAGTATTCCAGGTTTTGGTAACTCAGCTGGTTTTGAGTTTAACTTACTCGACCGTTCAGGAGGATCATTTGAGAAACTTGATGAGAAATCACAAGAGTTTTTAGGCACACTAAATCAACGTCCGGAGATTCTTTATGCGCAAAGTTCTTTTAACACAAATTATCCACAGTACGAGTTAAACATCGATATTCCGAAAGCAAAAGAAGCCGGTGTTTCGGTGAGTCAGATTTTTGGAACCTTACAAGGTTACATAGGCAGTATTTATGCAGCTGACTTTTCACGCTACGGAAAACAGTACCGTGTTTATATTCAAGCAGAACCAGAAGATAGAGCTGATAAAGGTGATCTGAACATGTTGTATGTCAGAAATGGATCTGGCGAGATGGCTCCAATTACGGAGTTTGCAGAACTCAACAGAGTTTATGGGCCACAAGCTGTAACACGTTTTAACCTCTTTAACTCAGCGGGTATTACTGGGGCGTCAGCGCCAGGATTCTCTACTGGTGATGCGCTTGATATCGTTCAAGAGGAAGCTACAGAATTATCAAGTGATTTTGATATTGGCTTTTCAGGCTTATCACGTGAAGAGGTTTCTGCAGGATCACAATCACTTTTTATTTTCTTATTGAGTATTGTATTTGTATATTTTATTTTATCAGCTCAGTACGAAAGTTATTTGATTCCATTCTCGGTTCTCTTTACCTTACCACTCGGTGTGATGGGTGCCTATATGTTTACCTATATGTTGGGCTTAGAAGCAAATATTTATTTCCAAATTGCTCTAATTATGCTCCTTGGTTTATTGGCGAAGAATGCCATTCTTATTGTTGAGTTTGGTATGCAAAGACGGGCCGAAGGAATGACCATTGTCAATGCAGCCCTTGAAGGCGCTAAGGTGCGTTTAAGACCAATTTTGATGACATCTTTAGCCTTTATCGTTGGTTTGATGCCGTTGGTTTTTGCAACTGGGACAGGTGCAGCAGGAAACAGATCTATCGGAACAGGTGCTGTTGGCGGATTATTAATTGGAACAATTCTCGGTGTATTTATCACACCTATTCTTTATATTCTATTCCAATGGTTGCAAGAAAAAGTAGCAAGTAAGAAACCGGAATCAGATGAATCATCAACTGAAATAAAAGAAGCATAATGAAAAGAAGTCATATTTATAAGTTTTTAATTTTAGGCCTTACACCATTCTTGTTAGTCTCGTGTTTTGCTGCTAAAGATTATAAACAACCAGATATTGGGGAGCAAGAAGCTCACTTTAGAACAGATAGTTTGTCATCGGATAGTTTGACGATGGCAGATATCTCTTGGAAGGATATTTTTGAGGACCCTATTCTTCAGAATCATATTGAAAGAGGTCTCGAAAATAATATTGATATTAGAGTTGCCGTTCAGCAAATGAACTCAGCGATGGCTTATCTTAAACAAGGGAAGTCGGGTTACCTACCGAGTTTAGGTGTTGAAGGAAGCTGGACACACGCAAACTTGTCTGACAATGGTCAGCAGGGTGCTTTGTTTGGTGGCGGTGGCGAATCTGATCAATACCAACTCGCTGCAAACCTTTCATGGGAAGCAGATGTTTGGGGAAAGATAAGAAGTCAGAAACGTGCTTTTGGAGCCACTTACTTACAAAGTGTTGCTGCGCACAAAGCCGTTAAAACACG
>JAKDUG010000134.1 GCA_030457805.1 Psychroflexus sp. | reverse complement strand
GCATGATTATGTTTTACTTCATAATTTTTTGAAATTTTTAATCGTTTTGGGCATTTTCAGTATTGCATTAATTGATATCCAGCAAGTTATTAAGCGTTTATTCTAGGTTCAGATTTGTTATTCTTCATTATTAAAGCTTACATTTGCAAAAAATTGAGAGAATGAATAAACGTAAATCAAATTCTAAATCAAATCAGTCAAAAAAAGGCGGAAAGAAGAATTTGAAGCAGGTCAAGGTCGATAAACAGATTAAAGATCCAAATGCTGGTATGCGCCTGAATAAGTACATCGCCAATTCTGGCGTGTGTTCGCGACGTGATGCTGATATTTATATACAAGCTGGAAGTGTAACTGTTAATGGTGAAGTTATCACTGAAATGGGACATAAAGTAAAACTTGACGATGAAGTGAAGTTTGATGGCAGAAGAATAAACCCAGAGCCAAAGGAATATTTTTTATTGAATAAACCTAAAAGTGTTTTTACAACGGGGAGCTACCGAAATAATAATATGACGGTTTTAGATATGGCTGCACGTGTAACAAAAGCACCTGTAAAACCAGTTGGAACTTTAGAAAGTTCAGCAATGGGATTATTATTGATGACAAATGATGGAACTTTAGCTAAGAAATTGGCAAACATGAAGTCTGGGATTTCACAGATTTATGATGTTGAATTGAAGAAGCCTTTAGATCACGCACATTTACAGCAAATAAAAGATGGTGTTCTTATTGAAGGTTACAAAGTTTATATTGAAGATGTGAGCTATGTGGATAATAAATCTAAAAAACATGTGGGTATCGAATTAAAAAGTCAACGTCCAAAAATTATCCAAAAGATATTTACAAAATTAGGATACGAAATCAATAAGCTTGATCGTGTACTTTATGCTAATCTCACAAAAAAAGATTTACCACGTGGCCGAATGAGACCATTAACGAAACAAGAAATTATTAATCTTGGCATGTTATAAAAGTTCATGATTACCCAAATAAAAAAGAGTCATTTTCAACTGAAAATGACTCTTTTTTGTGAATTAAACTTAAGAGATTAATCTCTTAAAACACTTCGTGAAATAACAACTTTCTGTATTTCTGAAGTTCCTTCATATATTTGAGTGATTTTTGCATCACGCATCAATCTTTCGACGTGATATTCTTTTACATATCCATTACCACCATGCACTTGTACAGCTTCTGTTGTCACATCCATCGCGACTTGAGAAGCGTATAATTTAGCCATTGCACCTGATAAGTCATAGTTTTCGCCATTGTCTTTATCACAAGCAGCCTTCATGACTAAGTGACGAGCCGCTTCAATATGTGTGTGCATATCAGCAATTTTGAATGCAATTGCTTGGTGATTCATAATTTCTGTACCAAAAGCTTTTCTTGTTTTTGCATATTCTTTTGCTAACTCATAAGCGCCAGATGCAATCCCTAGAGCTTGAGCAGCAATACCGATGCGACCGCCAGAAAGCGTTTTCATGGCAAATTTAAAACCAAATCCATCTTCACCAATTCTATTTTCTTTAGGCACTTTAACATCATTAAAGTTTAATGAATGCGTATCGCTTCCACGAATTCCCATTTTTTGTTCTTTAGGACCAACTTCAAAACCTTCCATACCTTTTTCAACGATAAAAGCATTGATGCCTTTATGTTTTTTCTCTCTGTCAGTTTGAGCAATCACAAGGTAAATATCAGCTGAATTCCCGTTGGTAATCCAGTTTTTAGTTCCATTGATGACGTAATGATCACCTTTGTCAATTGCAGTTGTTTTTTGTGAAGTTGCATCACTACCAGCTTCAGGTTCACTTAAACAAAATGCACCAATTTTTTCGCCAGTCGTTAATTTTGAAAGATATTTTTTCTTCTGCTCTTCAGATCCGTAAGTGTCAAGACCCCAACAAACCAAAGAGTTGTTAACAGAAACAACAACAGATGCTGATGCATCTACTTTAGAAAGTTCTTCCATTGCAAGAACGTAAGAAACGGTGTCCATTCCGCCACCGCCGTATTCAGGAGAAGCCATCATGCCAAGAAATCCAAGTTCACCAAGTTTACTGATTTGCTCTTTTGGGAATTCTTGTTTCTCATCTCTCTCGATAACTCCTGGAAGGAGCTCATTTTTAGCAAAATCACGCGCCGCTTGGCGAATCATTTCATGCTCTTCTGTTAGCTTAAAATCCATGTGTTAAAATTACTTTTAATTAGTTTCGCAAATATAGTGAGAACCTATGTAATATTTAGCAAGTATTAAGTACTTTTACGAATTGTTGAATGAAATTTAAATAAATGTTGTTTTTTTGGGGGATTCTGTAAAGAAATATCACGTGCTAGGCGCTATGTCTGGAACTTCATTGGACGGCTTAGATCTTCTCGAAGTTATGTTTTTCTTCAACCAAAACACAAATTCTTGGTCTTATCACCTCAACTCATCCGCGACTTATTCTTACTCCAAAAAGATAAAAGAAAAACTGTCAAATGCTCATCAATATAAACATGAAGATATTGAGAAATTAGACAGAGAATATACACAAGTTTTGGCCGATATGATGAATCGGTTTATCAGAGAAAATCAAGTTGAAAAACTTGATTTTGTTGCTTCTCACGGACACACAATCTTCCATCAACCCCAAAATAAATACACTTTACAAATCGGAAATCGACCAGAATTAAGTCAATTAATTCAACAAAATGTCATTTGTGATTTTCGAGTTCAAGATGTTGAGTTAGGTGGTCAAGGAGCACCATTGGTACCTATTGGCGATAAATTGTTGTTTTCAGAATATGAGGCTTGCTTAAATCTTGGAGGTTTTGCCAATGTTTCTTTTCAAAAAAAGGAACAAAGAATTGCTTATGATGTTTGCCCTGTAAATAAAGTACTCAACTTATACGTAAACCAGTTAGGTTATGATTTTGATGAAAATGGTAGGATTGCTGAAGGAGGAAAAGTTCATCAAGATTTATTATCAAAACTTGACGGCTTGGCTTTTTATCGACAAAAACCACCTAAATCTCTGGGTGTTGAATGGTTAGATAAAGAGATTTTCCCTTTAGTTGATGGATATCATATGAATGTTGAAGATAAAATCTCAACATTTACACAGCATATTATTAATCAGTTAAGTCAATCTTTAAATGAAATGAAAAGGATTTTTGTGACAGGTGGTGGTGCGTATAATAATTTTCTGATTAAAGAATTAAGTGGAAAGATAAAGGGTGAGATAATATTGCCTTCAAAGGAACTTATAGAATTTAAAGAAGCATTGATTTTTGCTTTGATGGGCGTTTTGTATTTCAGGAATGAAAATAATATTCTTGCTGAAGTTACCGGCGCTTCAAAAGATCATTCAAGTGGAAAATATTTTGGAATAACTAAATAAAAGTAAACCTAAAATGAAAAATCTCTTAAAAAAGTTTGAATCAAAAGAGCCTGAAATTGTTTTTCAGTGGAAAGATTCAGAAACAGAAGCAGAAGGTTGGGTTGTTATTAATTCTTTACGAGGCGGAGCCGCAGGAGGTGGTACACGTATGCGCAAAGGGCTAGATAAAAATGAAGTTTTATCATTAGCCAAAACAATGGAAATCAAATTTACAGTTTCTGGGCCTGCTATTGGCGGAGCAAAATCAGGTATTAATTTTGATCCAAATGATCCTAGAAAAGCTGGTGTTTTAGAACGTTGGTTTAAGGCTGTTTCACCTATGTTAAAAAACTATTATGGAACTGGAGGCGATATGAATGTCGATCAGATTCATGAAGTGATTCCTAATATTGAAAAATATGGTGTATGGCATCCACAAGAAGGTGTCTTTCAAGGGCATTTTCAAACAACAGAAACTGACAAAATCAGTAGAATTGGTCAGTTAAGAAGCGGAGTTTCCAGAGTTGTAGAAAACCCTGACTACACACCAGATCAATTTAGACAATATACCGTGGGAGACATGATTACTGGCTATGGTGTTTCAGAGTCAATCAAGCATTTTTATAATATTTATAAAAGCTCTTTCAAAGGCAAGAAAGTTATTATTCAAGGTTTTGGAAATGTTGGTTCTGCAGCGGCTTATTACTTAACTGCTTTAGGTGCAAAAGTTGTCGGTATTATTGATAAAGATGGCGGTCTTATTGATAAAGAAGGTTTTTCTTATGAAGAGATGAAACATTTATATTTAAACAAAGATGGTAATACTTTAAAAGCAGACAATATGCTCAGTTTTGATGAGGTTAACTCTCAAATTTGGTCAGTTGGGGCTGAAGTTTTTGCACCTTGTGCCGCTTCTCGAATAGTTACAAGAGATCAAGTTAATCAAATGATTGAACATGGTCTTGAAGTGATAGCGAGTGGGGCGAATGTTCCTTTTGCTGATAAAGAAATTTTCTTTGGTTCCATTATGGAACATGCAGATCAAAACATTAGTTTAATACCAGACTTTATTTCAAACTGTGGTATGGCAAGAGCTTTTGCATATTTTATGGGTGAAAAAGTTCAGATGACTGATGAAGCCATTTTCAATGATACTTCAATCACTATTAAAAACGCTATTCAAGATATTAAAAATAAAAATTCTGATTTAAATAACATCAGTAAAACTGCATTTGGAATCGCATTAGAAAAACTTTTATGAGCTAATTAAATGACAACAATTTTAATTTTAGCCTTTGTGCTTGGCTATCTAGCAATCACATTGGAACATCCATTAAAACTGGACAAAGCAGTTCCTGCTTTACTCATGGGAACATTTATGTGGGCAGTACTTGCGATAGGTTTTAACTACGGCTGGTTTGATATCATTAACTATAAAGGTGATGTTTTTAGTTTAATTGAAGGACCATCAGAATCTGATAGTTATGGTTTTACTAAAAATTTGATGCATCATTTCAGTAATATAGGTGAGATATTATTTTTCTTAATTGGTGCCATGACGATTGTTGAAATCATTGACTTACATCGTGGTTTTGGTATTATCAAAAAAGTGATTAAGCCAAAAAGTAAAAAACAATTACTTTGGATTTTAGGTATTTTAGCCTTCTTTTTATCTGCAGTGATTGACAACTTAACGGCTACAATTATTCTCATTACCTTATTAAGGAAAATTATCGTTTGGCACAAATACCGCGTTTGGTATGCAGCGATGATTATTATAGCTGCAAACGCAGGTGGTGCTTGGTCGCCTATTGGTGACGTGACAACAACCATGTTGTGGATTGGTAACAAAGTGACGGCAGTTGGCCTTTCAGAATATGTTATTGTCCCGTCTATTATTTGTTTTGTTGTGCCGTTTTTTATCGCAACCAAGATGAAACCCTTTAGGGGAAAAGCCATGCGTCGTGAGATGATTACTGATGAGAAAACAGAGCGTTTACTCAGTAGTAAAACAATGCTTTACATTGGGTTAGGAGGAATAATTTTTGTTCCTATTTTTAAAGCAATTACAGGATTACCACCTTATTTAGGAATGATGTTTAGTTTAGGTATTGTTTGGTTATTCTCAGAATATGTGAAACCTGTGAAAAACCTCCCTAAAGATCAAAAGCACTTATACTCAACAAACCGAGCTTTATCTAAAATAGAATTTTCAAGTATTTTATTTTTCTTAGGTATTTTACTTGCCGTTGCGGCTTTAGAAAGTACTGTTTACGGAAGTATTTCTGGTATTGAAGTCGGAACTTTACGCTATGCAGCAGAGAGTATTTCAAATGCAATTCCTAATATGGATGCTGTTGTCATTCTTCTGGGAATGTTATCGGCACTTATTGATAACGTTCCGATGGTTGCGGCCACAATGGGAATGTACACTTTTGAAACTGATAGCCCAATTTGGCACTTTATCGCTTATTCTGCTGGGACAGGAGGAAGCTTATTAGTGATTGGTTCTGCAGCTGGTGTTGCAGCAATGGGTATCGAAAAAATTGATTTCATTTGGTATCTCAAAAAAGTCAGTTGGCTCGCGCTTGTCGGATTTTTGGCTGGTGCAGGTGTCTTTATGCTGATAGAAAAATTCT
>JAKDUG010000133.1 GCA_030457805.1 Psychroflexus sp. | reverse complement strand
TTTCATTGTATTAAAATTAGATGTAAGAAATTAGTTTTTTGTTTTGAAATGAGCCAAACTCTCAATGGTTCCTGCTCTTACTTAATAAATTAATTTCTTAATGGTTTTCCTTTCTTAATCATGTGTTGTAAGCGTTCTAATGTTTTTCGCTCTCCACATAATGACAAGAAAGCCTCGCGTTCAAGATCGAGTAAATATTGTTCAGAAACGTAATGCGATCCTGTTAAATCTCCACCTGACATGACATAAGCCAACTTATTTGCAATTTTCTGATCGTGTTCACTGATGTATTTTCCAGCCTTCATCTGGTCAGTTCCCACTAAAAATGCACCCAATGCTTGTCGACCTAAAACTTTGATACTATTTGTTTTGACAGGTTGTGTATATCCGTTTTCTGCCATTAATAAAGCGTGTTGTTTTGCAACAGCCAATTGGCGATCACGACTGACAACAACAATATCTTTTCCATGTTCAAGTATATTGAGATCATAAGCTTCTTGCGCTGATTTTGATACTTTTGCCATACCAATTGTCAAGAAGTTTTCGCGTAAACGGTTGAGCTCAACATCGTCTTTTTGGAAGGTCATTGCAGCGCGTCGCGTCATTTCTTTTGAACCGCCCCCACCAGGAATCACACCAACACCAAACTCAACGAGTCCGATGTAGGTTTCTGCATGGGCAACGACTTTATCAGCGTGCATTGAGATTTCACAACCGCCACCTAATGCCATTTGGTGAGGCGCTGCAACCACAGGAATTGATGAATAGCGCATGCGCATCATCGTGTCTTGGAAATATTTGATAGCGCCGTGCAATTCTTCATATTCTTGCTCAACAGCAAACATGAAGATCATTCCAATATTGGCGCCAACAGAGAAGTTATCACCTGTATTTGAAATGACAACACCATCAAAATCACGCTCTGCAATATCCATTGCCGTATTGAGGCCATTTAAAACATCACCACCGATGGAGTTCATCTTGCTACGGAATTCAATGTTCAAAATGCCATCACCTAAATCAGTGGCTGAAAGTCCTTTATTGCTAAAGACTTCTTTGTTAGCACGGATGTTATCAAGAATAATGAAATCATCTTGACCTGGTATTTTGGCATTCGATTTTTGATCCATGTCATAATAGTAAGTCTGACCGTCTTTCACTGTGTAGAAAGATTTATGATCACTTTGACTTAAATTTTCAATCCACTCAGCGATTTCATAGCCTTCCTTTTTCATGAGCTCAATTCCTTTGTCAAGACCAACGGCATCCCAAATCTGAAATGGGCCGTGTTTCCATCCAAAACCAGCTTTCATGGCATCGTCAATTTTGTATATAGAATCGGTAATTTCGGGAATTCTGTGTTGCACATAAGCAAACAGCGCTGCAAAATTCTTTCGATAGAATTCTCCGGCTTTATCTTTGCCTTCAATCAAAATCGGGAAGCGATCAGCCACTTTGTCAACTGATTTTGTTTTCTCTAAAACATCAAACTTGGCCTGTTGTTTATCGCGATATTCAAGTGTGTCTAGATTTAAAGATTTAATCTCACTTGTGCCATCTTCTTTTTTTATTTTTTTATAAAAACCTTGTCCTGTTTTACTTCCCAGCCATTTATTGTTCATCATCTTATCAATGAAGCCAGGTAATTTAAACAGTTCATGGCGTTCGTCTTTCGGTACATTTTCATACAATCCATCAGCAACGTGAACCAAGGTGTCTAAACCAACAACATCAACAGTTCTGAAAGTAGCTGATTTTGGTCGACCAATAACAGGCCCCGTTAATTTATCAACCTCTTCAATTGTCATATCCATTTCTTTTACCATATGGAATAAACTCATGATGCTGAATATACCGATACGATTACCGATAAATGCTGGAGTGTCTTTCGCTACAACAGTTGTTTTGCCTAAAAATTTTTCACCGTAATGGTTGAGGAATTCTAAAACTTCCCCAGAAGTATCAGGGCCAGGAATAATCTCTAAGAGTTTAAGGTAACGCGGTGGGTTAAAAAAGTGTGTGCCGCAGAAGTGTTTCTTGAAATCATCACTTCTGTCTTTTGTCATAAACTTGATAGGAATACCAGAGGTGTTTGATGAAATCAAAGTTCCTGGCGTTCTGTGTTTTTCAAGCTTTTCAAAAACTTGTTGTTTGATATCGAGACGTTCAACGACGACCTCAATAATCCAATCTACATCTTTGACTTTTTGGATGTCATCAGTTAAGTTACCTGTGGTTATCCGTTTTGCAAAATCTTGATGATAAATTGGGGAAGGTTTAGATTTTAAACATGTTTGCAGAGCATTATTAACAATTCTATTTCTGACAGATTTGTCCTCTAAACTTTGACCTTGTTTTTTTTCCTTATCACTCAGTTCGTTCGGGACAATGTCTAGCAGTAATACTTCGACGCCAATATTGGCGAAATGACAAGCAATACTGCTACCCATAATTCCTGAACCAACAACAGCAACTTTTTTGATTCTTCTCTTCATTGATTATGCGTTTTTATAAACTTTATTTTTGTAAATCGATTTTTCAGTAATCATATCTTGTATTTTTTCTGCAACCTCAAGAAAGGTTGTTAGCTTCTCATCGGAAATGTTCTCTTTGACAGCCAGGTCAAAACCTAAAACAACTTCCTTAGAGAAGTCGCGCATATCCAGTCCAAAATCGGTTAAGTGGATTAACACACTTCTGCCATCTTTTGGATTTCTAGAGCGTGTGATCAAGCCTTTATTTTCCATATTTCTCAATGTCCGAGATAAGCTTGTTGACTCAACACCCATTTTTGGACCAAGTGCAGTTGAAGGTGTGCCATTTTCTGGATCAATGCTCAACAAGGCAAAACCCGTTGACATTGTGCTTCCCTTTTTTGCGGCTTCTTCATTGTACATCTTTGTGACTGCAATCCAAGTTGATCTTAATATATAATCTATCGTTTTTTCTGTCATTCTTTTAATCTAGTTCTTCAAATGTAACAAATATTTATTATGCATGCATAATAAATGTGAGAATTTTTTAAGCTCTTTTTTGTTTTCTACTTAAAATTCTGAATAAGTTTTATCTTCGTCGCATGAATGCGTCTAATTTGCAAACACCAATTGAATATCTCAAAGGGATTGGCCCTCAAAAAGCAGAGGTTCTCAAAAAAGAATTCGATGTTTTTGTCTGTCAAGATTTATTAAATATTTTTCCAAACCGCTATGTCGATAAATCAACTTATCGAAAGATCTCTGAACTAAAAGATGCCTCTGCTGAAGTTCAAATCGTTGGAAAAATAACAGGCATACGCTATGTGACACAAAAGAAAGGAAAGCGTTTGGTCGCTGACTTTATCGATGAAACTGGACAAATTGAGTTGGTGTGGTTTCGTGCCTACAAATGGATTTTAGAGAAACTTAAAACAAATGTGGCTTATGTTGTTTTTGGGAAAATCAATTATTACAATGGGACATTCAGTATAGCACATCCTGACATTGAACTTTTAGAAAAACATAAAAATAAAGGGCGTATTCCGTTGCAGCCAGTTTATCCATCCTCAGATAAATTGACGCGAAAAGGCGTGACAAATACACTTTTAATGAAATCAATTCATCAATTGTTGACGGTTTCAAAATCAGTCTTTGTTGAAAACCTACCCCAATCGATTTGTGAGGATTTGAAATTGATGAACCGCGCTGAGGCAATGCGCAATGTTCATTTTCCACAAAGTTTAGATCATCTGGGAAAAGCGCAGTTCAGATTTAAATTTGAAGAGTTCTTTTTTATTCAATTGCGCCTTATACGGCAAAAATTAGTACATCAGAAAAAGATAAAAGGTTATACTTTCTCTAAAGTTGGCACTTACTTTAATGATTTTTATAAAAACGGATTAACATTCGAATTGACAGATGCACAAAAACGTGTCTTGAGAGAAATCAGAAAAGATGTGGGCAGTAACGCACAAATGAATCGTTTGCTGCAAGGTGATGTCGGCTCAGGCAAAACGATCGTCGGTTTTATGAGTATGCTGATGGCAATTGACAATGGTTTTCAGGCTTGCTTGATGGCGCCGACAGGCATATTGGCTCAGCAACACTTTGAAGGTATTTCTGAGTTGTGTGAAAAACTAGATCTCAAAGTCGCAATCTTGACAGGAGCAACAAAAACAAAACGGAGAAGAGAGATTCATGCAGATTTATTAAGTGGTGATTTGCATTTGCTCATCGGGACGCATGCACTTATTGAAGACAAAGTGAAGTTTAAAAATCTAGGACTTGCCATTATTGATGAACAGCATCGATTTGGCGTTAAACAACGTTCAAAATTATGGCGTAAGAATGATTTGCCGCCACATGTATTAGTGATGACAGCCACACCTATTCCGCGCACCCTTGCGATGAGTTTATATGGTGATTTGGATATTTCTGTCATTGATGAATTGCCTCCAGGACGTAAAACAGTAAAGACGGTACACAGATATGACAGCAATCGTCTGCGTGTTTTTCAGTTTATCCGTGATGAAATTGAGAAAGGCAGACAGATTTATATTGTTTATCCACTTATTGAAGAGTCTTCAAACTTTGATTACAAAGACTTGATGGATGGCTATGAAAGCATTTCCCGCGACTTTCCAATGCCAAAATACCAGACTTCAATTGTGCATGGGAAAATGAAACCAGAAGATAAAGCTTATGAGATGCAGCGTTTTGTGGAAGGAAAAACACATATTATGGTGGCGACAACTGTGATTGAAGTTGGCGTGAATGTGCCAAATGCAAGTGTCATGATTATTGAAAGTGCTGAGCGTTTTGGCTTATCGCAATTGCATCAGTTGCGCGGTCGTGTTGGGCGTGGAGCGGAGCAGAGTTACTGTATCTTGATGACTGGAAAAAAACTAGGTGAAGATGCCAGAACACGAATGCAAACCATGACGCAAACCAGTGATGGTTTTAAGCTTTCTGAAGTTGATTTGAAATTGCGTGGGCCAGGTGATTTGATGGGGACACAGCAGAGTGGCGTTTTAGATTTAAAAATAGCTGACCTGGTTAAAGACAATCAGATTTTAAAAACAGCGCGTAGTTATGCCCAGCATATTGTCAAAAACGATCCAGGTTTTGAGCATCCAGAGCACCGAGCTCTCATTTCGACTTACAATCAATTAAGTAAGGGAAAGACGATCTGGAATTACATATCATAAATGATAAGAATAACTCGCTTTTAGCCAAAGTCTGTTTCTGAAACCACTGACCAGATAGTCATCGGTTCGCCAGTCAAAGCCAATCTCCAATTGATTAACTGCATTAAAATAAAAGCCTAACGCTAAATTCACTCTGTTTTCAAAATCATCATTATGTGATTGAATCATGTAGAGTGTTTCAATTGAGGTCATGATATATTGATCACCAGGGGAGAGCGCTTTATCTTTAAATTTGAATTTTGCCTTAGCGCGATATCTAAATCTAAATAATGGATTTTGGTCTGAGAAGGTTTGATCTGTACTCACGCGATGGCTTAAAGCTAATCCAGCAATAGGTTGCTTGAAAGAGATTTGTTGTGTTGCTCTGTGATAGTAGCGATCGTGACTCTTTATTTTCAATAAATAGCCGCCGCCAATTTTAGTTGTCTCAGAAAGCTTATAGGCCAAAATATTCTGAAATTCTGTTTGTGCCATGCGCGATTTAAAATCATCTTCTTTGCTGTAGAACTGCTGCTGATGATTTAAACTGTGATGCATTGAAAAGCGTTCAGAAATCTTATAATCAAGTTTTAACTCAGGCATAATTCCTGATGAAAAGCGCTGTTGGGCATTTGTGAGGTTTGTCGCTAAAACGAAAATGACCAATGCGATGAAAGCTTGTTTCATTGTAAGACTTAAAGACATAAACTTAAATTAGTCATCTTAAACATTTTTGACCTTCTAGTTTGATAACTGTGAGAAAGCAGCATTTTTAAAGATGTTAGCATAAATTTTTGGTTTATTTGCATTCTATAAAGAGAGGTAATTGTCTTCAAAATATAGCT
>JAKDUG010000132.1 GCA_030457805.1 Psychroflexus sp. | reverse complement strand
CAAGTAGAGATTTAAAAAGAGGACTGGAATTAAATTTATTTAAGAAAATTGGAGAAAAGAACAAAACAACATATAAAATAACTGAGCACAATAAAGATCTGAGATGAAAATCAAGAGTTGTTTTCTTTTTTGTCATTTATCTCAATTGTTTTCAGTAAGTCAAGAATAAATTTAGCGATAATTTATAGCAAGATCTGATTTTTGTAAATGCTGTTTTGATTCCCTTCATTTGCCTTGTTATTTTCACCGTTATCTCAAAAATAGTATCTTTGCAGTTAAATTATATCGCAAATGCTACACCCTCTTTTTAAATTGCTTCCCAGTGCATTTTGCATTCCTATTTTTCTATTGCTAACACTCACATCTTGTGACTCTGAAAAGGGAAAGTCTTCCCAAACTGACCCTGTTGTCGTGCGCGCTTTTCAAGTTGACAGCAGTCGTGTTTCTAAAAGTTTGTCTCTCAGTGGAAATGTGGAGGCCAAACAAACACTGAGATTAGGTTTCATGGTAGCTGGAAAGGTCAAACAGGTCACTAAGAGACAAGGTGAGAAAATAAAGAAAGGCAACTTATTAGCAGCTTTGGATGCAACTGAATATCATATTGGTTTGCAGGCTGCTGAGGCTAAATTGATGGAAGTGCAGGATCAATACGATCGCATTAAATTGATGTATGACAGAAACAGCACAAGTGATGCTAATTTTGTAAAAGCTAAAGCTGGTTTAAATCAGGCTAAGGCGCAAG
Organism: Psychroflexus sp.; assembly: GCA_030457805.1. GTDB lineage: Bacteria > Bacteroidota > Bacteroidia > Flavobacteriales > Flavobacteriaceae > Psychroflexus. Next base: position 5,275 of record JAKDUG010000132.1, on the reverse strand, counting down.
CGCAACTGCGTGATAAGAATGTGAAAGACACCCGCTTATATGCCCCTATCTCAGGAGTTTTACTGAAGAAGGAAGTATCGGAAGGTGAGATTGTCGATAAAGGTATGCCACTTTTCGGTTTGGCAGACATTGATCAAGTTCACATTAACACATCTGTGCCAGAGGCAGAAATTAGTCAAATCAAACTTGCTCAAGATGCTGAAGTCAAGATCCCAGCTTTAGACACTACTTTTATGGGGAAAGTCATTGAAGTTGGTTTGGCCGCAGAAGCGAAAACCCGCACCTATACAGCAAAAATAGAAATTGATAATCCGCAACACAGGATTCTACCTGGTATGATTGCCTCCATAAATATAGCAACCCAAAATAACACCAGCACACTTAGCCTGCCTGGAAGGGCTATTTTGAATGGCATTGATAACAATGCTTATGTTTATGTGCTGGACAAAGAAAAGGGGAGAGCCTTTAAACGCGATGTTTCTTTGGGGAAAATGCACCGTGATGAAATTGAGATCACTGCAGGTTTAAAACTTGGCGATTGGATCATCATCGATGGGCAGCAAAAATTGTCTGACGGCGCTAAAGTCACTACAAAATAAGAGAAATATGAATTTTGTACGCTCGTCTTTAAAATATCCACAGGTCAGTCTCTCGGTTATCGGGATCATCTTTTTGGTTGGTATCTATTCGTTGTTTACCATGCCACGGCGCGAGGATCCTAAAATTACGGTAAGACAAGGCTTGGTACTCGCTTACTTTCCTGGTGCCAATTCGGCGCAAGTGGAAGACCAACTGACCAAAAAAGTAGAAACCACTTTATTTAAATTTTCAGAAGTTCGCAAAGGAAAAACTTTTTCTAAATCTCGCGATGGCCTTATGGTGGTTCAGGTGGAGTTAGAGGAATGGGTTGAAAGTCCAGATGTGTTTTGGAATAAGCTGACAGTTGCACTTCAGGTCGCCAAGGAACAAGAGCTGCCCGATGGCGTGGTCGGCCCCATTATCAACTCTGATTTTGGTGATACCGAAGCTATTGTTTTGGGAGTCACGGCGAAAGATGCTAATTTTAACCAGCTCAATGATTATACCGAAAAGATTGAAGATCAACTGCGAGGTATTCGCTCCATCTCTAAAATAAAACGCCTTGGTGGACAGCAACAAGAAATCGTGATTAGCTCTAATTCTGAAAGTCTGGCACAATACGGAATTAAGTTTGATGAAGTGATTAGGATTTTAAAATCACAAAATAATATTTATCCGACGGGAAGTTTAAAAACGAATGAAAGTGAAGTTCCCTTTTATACCACGGGCTACTACAATACCGAGAGTGAACTCGCCCAACAGATTATTGGTACCGCCAATAATGGTGATGTCATCCGATTGGGGGATGTGGCCGAAATAAAACGCCAATACGAAGATCCGAGTTCTACAACTGCTGTCAACGGGGAAGCTGCCATGATGCTAGCTTTACAAATGCAACAGGGCAATAATATTGTTGATTTTGGTGAGGAAGTGGATGAGGTCTTGGCTGAAGTGAAAGAGCGCTTACCTTCGCAGGTTCATATTTCAAAAATAATTGATCAGCCCACTTTAGTCGATCATAATGTTGGGCATTTTATCACCGAATTCTTTATGGCCATTGGTGCTGTTGTGATTATCATTCTGCTCTTGTTGCCTTTTCGCATTGCTATTGTAACGGCAATGGCTATCCCAATGACGGTAGCAATGACTTTTGCCAGCTTGCATCTTTTTGGGGTGGAGCTCCATCAAGTTTCCTTGGCCGCACTGATTGTGGTGCTGGGAATGGTGGTAGACGATGCCATTGTTATTGCCGATAATTATGTGGAACTCCTCGATGAAGGCATGGAGCGCTCCAAGGCCGCTTGGAAAAGTGCAACATCACTGGTGATTCCGATTTTTACGGCAACGATTACGATTATAGCTGCTTTTGTGCCTATGGTTATTTTAAGTGGATCCGTTGGTGAATTTATTCTAGCCCTACCGCTGACTGTTGTCATCGCCTTGTTCTCCTCTTTCTTGGTGGCAATGGTTTTCACACCTATTTTGTGTTATACCTTTATCAAGAGAGGATTGCACGATAAGGATAAAGAACCGAAAAAAGACAAAAAGAAGTCCGTTTTAGACCGGATGCAAAGTGGCTACGACTCTGCTTTAATTTGGAGTATGAAACGCCCGAAACTCATGATTGGCATCAGTCTAATTTCTATTGTTTTGGGAGTGGCTCTATATTTCTTTATTCCACAGAAATTTTTCCCCGCTGCCGAGCGCAATCAGTTTGTGGTTGAACTATGGATGCCAACTGGAACTAAATTAGCTGAAACCGGCCTAGCTTTAAAACCTATAGAAGCCGAAATTAAAGAAGATGACAGGGTGATTTCTTATGCCACTTTTACAGGAATCAGTGCGCCGCGATTTTATTATAATTTTTCTCCAGAAGTACCAGCGACAAATTTTGCACAGATTCTCATCAATACCACATCTGATGATGCGGCTGAAGATTTCTCGGCAGAATTGACCCAGAAAGTGTCTGATTTGGTGCCACAAGGACGCGTGTTGGTCAAACTGATGCAACAAGGTTCTCCCTATACGGCACCAGTGGAAATTCGTATTTCTGGAACTGATTTGGATCAGATAGAAAGCATTGGTAATCAGGTTTCGCAAATTTTAAAAAACACTGAAGGCAGTATAGATGTGCGTGATAATTTCCATGAAGATTATTACGGTGTTGATATTCAGCTGAAACCCGAAGCTAGCCGATTAGGCTTTACCACGCAAAGTATTGCGCAAAGCCTTTATATCGGATTTTCAGGAGCTCCAGTCAGTACAATTTATGAAGGCAGCACACCAGTAGATTTAGTCTTACAACTCAGTGAGGAAAGCCGACAAGATTTTAACGATCTTGAAAATACATATCTGCCATCACCAGTGACAAAGCGTTCGGTTCCCTTGCGCCAAATAGCCGATTTAAAACCACAATGGCACACAGGCCGCATTGTGCGTAGAAATGGCATGCGTACACTTTCAGTGCTCAGTAATATGCAAGAAGGTGTCTTGCCAAATACAGTATTAAAACGTGCGAAGTCAGAAATAGAGAAGATTGAGCTTCCACCAGGGTACAAGATGACTTATGGAGGTGAATATGAAAATAAACAGGAAACTTTTAGTCAGATGATTGTGGCTTTGGGGATCAGTTTGGTATTGATTTTCTTGATTTTATTATTTCAGTTTAAAAATTTAAAAGAAACCTTTTTGGTCATCTTTACAATTCCCCTGAGTTTATTCGGTGCTTTTTTAGGCCTGCTGATGACGGGTAATAATTTTGGTTTTACGGCTTTTGTTGGATTGATCAGTCTTTCGGGCGTTGTGGTCAGGAATACCATTATTCTTTTAGACGATTCTAATGAACGCTTGGCCGAAGGAGATAGCATAGAAGAAGCTGCTTTGAAAGCTGGAAAACGAAGAATGCGCCCTATATTCTTGACGTCCATGACGGCAGCATTTGGTGTGTCTCCAATGATTTTATCCGGTTCACCGATGTGGAGTCCGTTGGCTAGTGTTTTGGCCGTGGGTGTTATTTGGTCTATGGTCATGGCACTTCTTATCATTCCTGTTTTGTATGTTTCAATTATGAAACCAAAGGATGTGAAGATCATTAATTCTCAAGACAGTTAATTTATGAAGCTATCACGACAACATATCATCTGTTTTTTATTTTTCGTTCTCTTGTCAGTCATGGGAAAGGCACAAGATGTTAAACATTTCAGTTTAGAGGACGCCATTGAAGAAGCTTTACAAAACAATAAGCTTTTACAAATTCAGCAGGAAAAAACAAACGAAAGCCGCTATAAAGTCACGACTGTAGCAGCGATGGGAAAACCACAACTTTTTGCCACTGCAACCTATTTGCATTTTTTTGAGGAAAATAATTTAGTGATTCCAACTGGTGGAATTGGAAGTATACTAGATATTCCAATTCCGTGGAAAGATTACACACTTTACAATGGGAAGCAAGATATTTTCGCTGCTAGTGTGATGGGATATCAACCCATTACGCAATTATTTCGTGTCAAGAACGGTGTGAAAGCAGCGCGTGCACAAGTGGAAACTGACCAATTGCAAGCAGCACAAGTGAGGCTGAAAATCCAAGCTGGCATGGAGAAATTATTTTATGCCATTAAAATACAGGAGCGCAAGATTGCCGAAAACGAAGCTGAAATAGCCTTGGCCAAAGCGCTGGTTTACGATGTCGAAAGCGCTGTCATTGCTGGTAATGCCCAAAAGGTACAACTCATGGGCTTAAAAGCTGATTTGGCCAATAAAAAACACGCTTTATTGGAAGCTGAAATAGAAAAGGAAAATTATGTAGATGACTTCCGTACCAATTTATCCATTCCCGATAGTGTTGATATTCAGTTGGATAGTTTAGAATTGAAGCCTCATATTTTAAAAAGTAAAGTAGACTACAGGTCTGCATCAAAAAAGAATAACCCTGAATTGCTGGCTGCCCAAAAGCAATTGGAGAAATCAGAGTACGGCATCAAAGCCGCCAAAAATGCTTATCTCCCAGATTTGGGTGTTGTCGCAGGAGCAACCTACCAAGGTGCGATTAATGAACTCACAGAAACTAATTATTTTGTAGGTGCCAACCTGAGTTGGAATTTCCTTGATTTTGGGAAGCGAAAATCAGCTTTAAATCAAAGCAAATCAAAGCAAAAACAAGCCGCTTTGTATGCTGAAGATAAAGCAGAGAAAGTGCAGGATAGCGTTGATAAGGCCTATAGGAATGCAGAGCAAGCAGCTCAACTCATGACCACAGCTCAAGAAGCCTACCAATTCCGCAAGGAAGAGTATCGCATAAAATCTGACGGCTTGGAAATGGGTTTACTCACTGAAAAAGAAGTATTGCAGACCAAAGTAGATTTGGAAACCGCAGCCCAAAAAGCTTATTCAGCTGTGTTGAATTATAATATGGCAATTTTAGATCTCAAAGTTCTGTCTGGGAAAGGATTGTAAAGCCGATTTATTGTCTTTTGACAGCTCAGCTCTATAAAAATAGTAACATATGTAAATGTAAAATGGATAAGTTGAACAAAACCAGAACTATTGGACGCATCATCTTCGTTTTTGTTGTGCTATGATTTTTTTAATTGAGGGTGAATCTTTAGACTTTCCTAAAAACGAAATCGCTTTTGCGACCTACCTTTATTGATATGCTGATTTATTTGATACGCCAATCTGTAAGTTTTAATTAAATAGG
>JAKDUG010000131.1 GCA_030457805.1 Psychroflexus sp. | reverse complement strand
CTTTTATAGAAATCTCTTTTTTGAAACTGAATGGGAATTTCATCAATAATCTCAACATCAACAGCAAAATTAGAGGTGTTCGTAAGCTTGACAAAAACAGGATTTGGGTCGCTGTTTGAAAATTTTTCTGTCAAAATACGCTCTGCATAAAAAGCCTTTTTTTTATATAAACTCAGCATTTCAGTCAGCATCAAAAAGATGAGCATGAGCAATAAAAGCCAAGCTGGCAAATAGAAAAAATGAAACCAGGCCGACACTAAAAAAAATGCTGCAATACCAAACAAGCTGATAAAAAATCGTTGGCTAAAAAAAAGTGATTTGATAAATTTGATCACTATCTCGGGATTTCAACAGATTTGACAATCATATCGATAACATCGCCAGTTTGCATGCCTTCCATTTCTTTTTCTGGTGTCAAGACAATTCGATGATTCAAAACTGGCTCTAAGGATTTTTTAATGTCATCTGGCGTTACAAAATCACGGCCTTGAATAGCTCCGAAAACTTTTGAAGTATTCAAAATGGCAATGGAAGCTCGCGGAGAAGCTCCCAAGATCAAGTGTGGATGCTGACGGGTTTGATGGACAATCTCTGCGATGTAATCAAAGAGTTTTTCTTCCACAATCACATCTTTGAGCAATCTGCGGTAAGACAAAAGATCTCGTGTGTTTAAAACGGCTTTTATCAGAGATAAAGTGTCTTTATTTTTGCGCTCGTGATGCGATTTAATGACTTCCTTTTCTTCTTCTAAACTCGGGTAAGTCAATTTTATTTTAAATAAAAATCGATCCAATTGTGCCTCTGGTAAAGCATAAGTTCCTTCTTGCTCAATCGGGTTTTGTGTGGCAACAACCATAAATGGTGGCGGCATATGATAAGTAGTGCCATCCATTGTGATTTGCTGTTCTTCCATCACTTCAAATAGTGCCGATTGGGTTTTCGCTGGCGCGCGATTAATTTCGTCAATGAGAACAATATTTGAAAAAATTGGTCCCTTTTTAAACTCAAATCCCGATTTCTCTTTACTGTAAATTGAGGTTCCTAAAACATCACTCGGCATCAAATCTGGCGTAAACTGAAGCCGACTAAATGACGTATCAATGGTTTTTGCAAAAAGCTTTGACGTAATGGTTTTTGCAATTCCCGGAACGCCTTCGATCAGCACGTGGCCGTCGGCGAGTAGGCTGACAATAAGCAAATCAATAAAGCGATCTTGGCCGATAATGATTTGCTGAATTTGCGCTTTGATTTTAACAACAGCCTTTTTTAAATCTTCTAAAGGGATTCGCGCATCGAATGCCGACGCGCTTTCACGTTCTTGAGACGCCTCTCCTTCTTTATGTTGATCTGTTTGTTTGTGTTGTTCTTTTGGAGTATTCTCTTCCATATTATTGATAAGGATTTAGGTATTCTTCAAGTAGAATTAAGTCTTTTTTGGAAATGCTTTCCAAAGTATTAATCCGTTCGATATATTTAAAAGTATTGACAATTTCTTCTTCTGTTTGTCCTGATTTTAAAGCGAGATTTTTAATAAAAAGCTGATCTATTTCCTGTGTTGACAAATGATAATTCTGTCTTATTTGTGCCAAGAACAAATCAATCTTCAACATTGCTATTTTCTTGTGATTGCTTTTATCAAGATACATGTCGGCAATCGTTCGGACATATTCGTAAGATTTATTCTGTATTGGCTCAACGATTTTAATGGCTTTTTGTTTTCGTTTACCTTCAAAAATAATAAAGATAAGTAAACTGATAATCAAAAGGTAATACGTGATCTTTAGAGATTCATTATTCAATAAATAATGAAGCGGACTGTCAATGACATCACGACCAGTTTTGTAGTAAGCATCCCAAGTCAGAGGTTGAGAAGAATCGAAATAACGCATTATTTCAGAAGTGTAGCGTTCATTATCTTGGGTCAATAAAAAATGATTTGAGAAAACTTCTGGCATTGTATGTACAAAAAATTCGCCTTCCCCAAAAGCCACCTTGATAAAATTCAGTTGCTTATGATCTGATAAGCTATCACCTTCAGGTCTGAACTGTCCTAAAATAATGGTTTCACTTGTATCAATTTCTTTAATGTACGGAAAATAACTCTGATTGCGATTAAATATCTTTTCTGACCCAATGTCAAAATTCTGATTCACCAAACTCAATAAAGGTTTGTATTCGATACGATCATTGAGCACCAAGCCAGAAATTTTAATTCCGAGTGTATCAAGTAAAGCTGGTGCCGTAGAGGTCGCCATAAAAAGAGTATTCCCCTTCTCTACCCACTGCAATAATGAATCGAGTTCTGCTCCTTGCGTAGGGATATAATTATTGGCCAAAAAAAGAGTTTTGAGAGGCTTTTCTTTTTTTGAGAAAAGTTCAAAAAGCGGCCGCTCATTAATTTCATATTTAAAATCACTTTCTTTCAACTGATCGAAAAAAACTTTGGTCCCCAAGGGTATTTTTGCTTCGCGTTGATAGCTAGGCGTCCAATCTAAAGGTTCAGGTGAATTTGCCTCTAAATAAAAAATAAAGAGCAATAAAAGCACAAATAAACCGATCAAGATTTTAAATGATTTAGGCATCTTTTTGTGTTTTATTGATTTGACTTAAAAGGGATTCAAAACGCTCTTTAACCGATTTAAAAAGAATTTGGTCAACAGCAAAGTCACCATACCAAATGTATTCATAATAGCGTGTCGCTTCAGAAAAATCAGAACTCAAAACTGTTTTATTTAACTCTATTTGGTAGGTTTCATTAGTTTTCTGATAGGCGTAATCAATCAATTCACGATCGCGAAGTTCTTTTAAAAGTAACAGAAAATAATAGCGTGTTGCCATCCGATAATTTTCTTGAACTATGGCTTCTTCAACCAATTTAGGAATATCTTTCTGATTGATAATCCTCTCTTCTTCCGACCATTGAATCTGGGGTGAACTCGATTTTTTAAGAAAAGATTGTCCTGGGTTGTACTTTGCAAATAGATAAATTATCAGAAAAATAAGTCCTAAAATAGAACCCCATTTTAAAATAAAGCCTAAAATACTCCAAAAACTTGAGCTATCGACACCAGAAAGTAACCATCTTAAAAATTCATTCCACTGAAGGCCAAGCCAATCTTTGAAACGTTGCCAGAGACTTTTCTGTTGTATGAGTTCTCTGTAATCAAAGTCGCTATCATCGGCATATTTTTCTTTAAAATTCGAATCAAAAAAGTCAACATCTTGATATTCTTGTGTATCATACTTTAGCTCATCTTGAGCAAAATGAGGCGTCACAAAACTGAACAACATCACAATGAAGCTCAATTTCAGAATATAAAAGCTTGTGTATTTATAAGTTTTCCTCACCTATTTTTTCGATCTCTTCAAGTTGCCCTGTGCTGTTATGAAATTCGTCTAAGTTAAAGTAAATCAAAGTTGAGCTAATCACAGAAATGGTCATCAATACATAACTCGCAATTGTTGCCACAACATAAAATGTGATATAAAGCCAGCTTCCCATATAGTCTAAACTCAAACTTCCAGATTGTGATGCTGATGTAAAACCTTCTATCAAACCTAATACAATCATAGGAAGTTGAAAAACGCCACTGATAAAAGAGACCAAAAGTCCGATAATAATTAAGGTCAAAAAAGTAATCCACCAATTTGATTTTATCAAACTAAAGCAACTATTAAAAGCCTCTATCATCGGTTGATTTTTAAAAACCATGATTGCAAAAATAAGTGATAAAGTCACAAATAAATAGATCCCTGGAATCAATAAAAATAATGACCCCACAAGGGAAACGACAGTGACTAAAAGTAAAGCGCCCATAAAGCTAAAAAAGCGGGAACGCATATTTTTCACAACATTCGCTTCGATAATTTCTCCGTCATCTAAAACAGATTTGACGCAATACAAAACGCAAGTAATCAGAGCGGCATAAGTCACGAATGAAGCTATAACAGATAAAAACGAAAGTGCAGACAATTCTGTCAAAGCTTTTCCAAAGGTCGATGAGAAAAAATCAACATCACTTTGTGAACTCGCATCATCAAAAGTCATCAAGCTTCCTGCAGAACGCTGAACATAAGCACTCACAGCAGTTGTCAACAAAATTAATGGGCCGACGTGTTTGAGAAAAACAGTAAAGAAAGATTTAGCGTGATTGCGATAAAAACTAAATGTATCCGTAATAATAGCTCCTAAATCGCGTTGTTTTCTGAATTTAATCTGTTTTCGCATACTTTTTGTTTAATTGATGTGGCAAGATAACGTAATAATAAATGATCAACAATAAAGAGAATAAAATGATCATAATTGCTAGCCAGTCTGGCATTCCTGTGTGTCGCGTGACATAACCTTCGAGAAAACCAGCAATCACAAAAAATGGAAGACTGCTCATCACTATTTTCAATCCATCTTTTGCGCCTTTGACAAAAGATTGCAATCGGGTATAAGTCCCTGGCATCAAAATATGTTGTGCCAAGACAAAACCTGCACAAATGGCAATGATGATCACCGAAATCTCAATTGTTCCGTGTATCCAAATCGTTCGTGCTGACTCCCATAACATCTCTTTTTCATAAAAAAAATATTGAAAAGAACCCAACATGATCGCATTTTGCATTGCCAAATAAAGCGTGCCCAACCCAAAAAGAGCCCCAAATGTAAAAGCTGTGAGCGAGACGCGAATGTTATTGATGGTGATTCCTAAAAACATATCCGTTTGATGCGCTTCCTTATAGACCGCCATCGGATCCCCTTTTTCGATATTAGCCAAAGTATTGTTGACATAAGCATCTCCTAAAATAATACGGACAAAATCAGTGTCATTAGCAGCAGAAAAAGCACCGACAAAACCGAAAAAGACAAATATGAGAAAAGAGAAAAGCAGGTGTTTCTGATATTTGTAAAACAGCAAAGGAAAATCATGTCTGTAGAAGTTAAGAAATGTATTGCGCGACTCTCTTTTATTCTTATAAATTTTCTGATGAGCCGAAACTGACAACTCATTTAAGTAAATATGTGTTTCGCTTTTGGGATAAAAAGATTGCGCGTAACTCAGGTCATCCGTGATTTGAATGTATAAATTTGATAAAACATCAGGATCAATTTGAGAATAATTCTCTAGAAGGCTTTCAAATTTTAACCAATTGTCCTTATTTTGTTTGATGAAAGCTGCTTCGCGCATTAGATGAGATAATTTATTCAAAGAAAAACAATTCATGAACATATATCAAATAGAAACTGCACAAAATGTGCAAATTCTACAAACCCCCGCAACAGTCTTAAGTCGAATCTCTGCTTATCTCATCGATTCTGCTGTGTTACTCATTTATTCTATTCTCAGTTTTTCTATTATGCATGCGCTCGACATTGCACCTTTTCAATCTTGGGCAACGAATTTGATCATTGGAATACCGTTTTTTCTGTATTATTTACTTTTTGAAACTTTTATGAACGGCCAAACCATCGGTAAGAAGCTGATGCATATTCGCGTTGTAGCAATAGATGGCAGCAAACCTAAATTCTCAGCTTATCTATTGCGATGGATTTTACGCCCAATTGATGTATCGCTCACCTCAGGCGGAATTGCCATTGCCACAATTTTAATTAACGGAAAAGGCCAACGCATAGGCGATTTGGCAGCCAAGACCAGCGTCATTACAGAAAGACGGAAATCAAATTTTTCTAAAACGATTGCCACTGAATTACCTGATGATTATACGCCTAAATACCCACAGGTGAGTTTATTAAGTGATGATGACATTCGCCGCATTAATGAAATATATAAATCGGCAAAGTTTGAGGAGAAACAAGAATTAATGATACTTTTGGCACAAAAAGTAGAACAGCAAATGAATATTAAGGCAGACGAAAAACCACTCTATTTTCTCAAGCAAGTACTACAGGATTATAATTTTTATACCCAAGGCTGATGGATTACGCGCTTATTCTCGATATCATTGGTGTGATTGCCTTTTCAATTTCAGGCGTCTTGGCATCGCTCAGAAAAAGAATGGATGCATTTGGCATTCTTATTAT
>JAKDUG010000130.1 GCA_030457805.1 Psychroflexus sp. | reverse complement strand
CAAGTTTTTAATATCAATGGTCAAAGTGTTTACAATCATGCAATGGGATCAACTCAAATGCTTGATTTATCAGCATTAGCGAGTGGAATCTATTTTGCACACATCACATTTGATAACGGAACAAACCAGAAAATAAAGTTTATTAAAAAGTAATTGGCCAGAATTTAACCACTTTTTTTATCTGCCTTGTAAAGAAATAAAAAACTTTATAAGGCAGATTTTTTGTTCTATACTTTAACAAAAAAATATCCTCAAAAAAATGTAATTTTGCAATAGCTGTTAAGAAAGCTATTATGAAATGTCAATTCACTATTTTGTTTTTTTGTATAGCCATGGCTTTTTCAAATCCAGTTTTTCCTCAAAAAACGGATACAGGTCGACTTCTAAATGAAGCGAATGAAAATCTCTACAAACATCCTGAAAAGTCAATTAAGCTCTATAATTACATTCTTAAAAACCCCTTAACCCCTGAACTTAAAACGACTGTTCTGCTTAAAAAGATTGAGGCAGCAAGATTATTAGGCACTTATCAAAAAGCTGTCAACTTATTTATTGCTTTAAGAAAGAGGCACACCAATTTCTCTAATGACAGTCTGAATTTTAGTCATTGGCTACAAACTGCCCATTTATTAAAGGCATTAGATTTAGAAACAGAAAGTCAAAAAGCTTTGACCAAAGCGAAAGAAAAGTATCCTGAGCTTCCAAAAAAACTAAGAGAAGAATATAGTACTGACCTTGAATTATTAGTCCTTGATCATAAAGCAGAGCCACAAACAACTGTTGAAATAAATATACTAAAGAACGCTTTAAATCATTCTTATGCAAATCACAAAAGATCTTGGTATCTCTATCAGATTGGTTCTTTGTACAATGGCATGAATCAAGATTCCGCAAAGTATTATTTAAATAAAATCTCCGAAAAACAAAACTTACCTTTAACACAAATCGTTGCAGTAAAAAAGGCCATTTTAAATAATCAACCAATTACCTCGCTTTCAAAAAAAATGGCTCATGGTCTTTTTTATGACAATGAATTAAAAATTCCTTTGCTTATAAAAGCTATTCACCATTGGGAAAACAAAAAGAACATAGATAGTATATCTAAATATACTCAGCAATTAGAACAGGCTGAAACATCTTTAAATTTAGATAAACGAAAAGCAAAAGTAAATTTGTTGGAGCATACTTTTAAACAAAAAAACAAAATTCAGAAGCAAGAAAAGGGACAAAAGAAAATGTATTTAAGAATAGCAATCAGTTTATTGAGTTTTTTAATTCTTCTCTTTTTTGTATATTCAAAATATAGAAAAAGAAAGCAAAGGCTTTCTCAATCAACTGTTGTTGATCCTAAAAGTAAAATCATACCACATAAAACAGAAGTTGAGATCTTAAAAAAAATTGGCGATTTTGAAGATTCTCAACTTTACCTTAATCCGAAAATGCGCATTGCACTTTTAGCAAAACATTTAGAAACCAATACCCGTTACCTCTCCACGATTATTAATGCTTCGAAGGATAAAAGCTTCAATGCATACATCAACTCTTTACGCATACAGTATATAATAGGAAAGTTAAACTCAACCCCTAAATATTTAACATACAAAATAAGCTATTTGGCAAAGGAAAGCGGTTTTGCCTCACAAAGCAGTTTTACAACAGCGTTTAAAGAAGAAACTGGTTTAACCCCTTCTGTTTACATTAAAAACATAACTTAATTTCTCTACCAGAAACATAAGAATTTATAAATTAGGATGAAATAATAAAATTTTATGCTAAATCAGTTCGCTATGTTATGAACTAACACTATTTTTGTTTTAAATTTCTAAGCTATGGCGACAACAAATGAAAAAAAACAACTTATTGAAGAAATTGGTTTAGGAATAGAAGAGCGCCTCAGCATTTCGCCTTTAGCTGGTCGAATTTATGCTTTACTAATTTTATCTTCTTATGACGGATTAACTTTTGAAGAAATTCGGGAGTATATGAAGGCAAGCAAAAGTTCGATTTCTGTCAATATTAATGTCCTCACCCAATTAGGGTATCTTACTTATCATACAAAGCCAGGTGATCGAAAACGCTATTTTAAAATTACTAAATACTATCAAATACAATCGCTTGAACTTTATCTTCAAGCATTGAAAAAAGAAATGGTAATTGTCCAAAAAATTAATTCTTACAATTCAGAACACTATCCTGAAAAATTCTCAGCAGAAGAATCTTTGGGTGAAATTTCTCAAGATTATTTGATAAAATTTCAAAGTCTAATTAAAGATACCATTCAGAAGATTACTGAACTACGTAAGAATGATCACTCACATTAATTTTACTTGAATTTTTTATCTATTTATTTTTAGGAGCATGTTCTTTATTTGTTTGACCAAGTCAAAGGCTTCATTCCCATACAAAATGTGATATATCCTGCTAAATTACCGCAATCATTAGCTAAGAGTTAACTACTAGCTGAAGTCGTTTGCCGCCCTTTCCCGATGTGACTTGTCTCGCGTTTTAAATTTTAACAATACTTTACCCTAAACCAGTTCGTAATGTTACGAACTAAGTGTATATTTGTATATAATTAGACTCTTAACCTGAGTCAAAACCCTAAACTATGAAAAAGAAATTAGCAACATTAGCTGTAATTACCTTAACTATGATCAGTTGTGGCTCAACTCAAAAATCAAATGATCAGACTAAAGAAGCCCAATCACAAAGTACTGACATCACGAATACCACTTGGGAATTAGTCAAGCTAGGAGGAGAAGATGTTGATCAGTCAGAAACTGTAGGAAAAAAAATTCAGTTTACTCTAAACAGTGCCGATGAGATGGCTTTTGGGTACTCGGGCTGTAATACTTTTAATGGCGGCTATACCCTGGAAGAAGGTAATCGTATCAGTTTTTCACAAATGGCGAGCACGCGAATGGCATGTCCAAAAGGTGATGTCAATGAGCAAGATGTTTTAGATGTTTTTAATTCAACTGATAATTACACGATCAATAATGGTGTACTTTCTCTAAACGTTGGTAAAAGAGCGCCATTGGCAGTTTTTAAAAAGGTCAAGTCAGAAGATAAAATTGTAGAAAAGCACTGGAAATTAGTCAAATTAGAAGGACAAGATGTTGAAATGGCAGACAATCAAGAACGCGAAATTTATTTCAGACTTAAAACTGCTGACAATTCACTTCTTGGGTTTGCAGGTTGTAATACATTAAACGGTCAATACAAACTGAAAAAGGGAAATCAAATTCAGTTTTTAAATATTGGCGTGACAATGAAGCTTTGTCCTGACGTTGATGTTGATGAATCAGCATTCCTTAAAGTTTTTGAATTGGCAGATAACTATAACATCAGAGGCGATCAATTAATGCTAAATGTAGGAAGACGCGCTCCACTTGCTGTTTTTGAAGCTGTATACTTTTAAGAAGCGAGATATTGCTCCACTAGGAGTCAGTATGAATGAATAAATAACAAATCAGTTAAACATTAAAACATCTATTAAATTATGCAAGCTCAACTTTTAAGATCAATCAAAGACGCTATCAAACATTGGTATATTCCTTTAATCGTGGGTATATTCTTTGTTATCGTCAGTATCATTGTCTTTGCTTCACCGCTGAGTTCATTGATCACGCTATCAATTCTTTTTGCTATTTCATTCCTCTTCGGCGGTATCGCTGAAATTATGTTCTCGGTGGCCAACAGACACCGACTCGACAACTGGGGATGGTCCTTAGCATTTGGAATCATCACAACAGTTATCGGCGGCTTATTAATTATGAATCCTGGACTTTCAATGACTGCTCTCCTTTTTTATATTGGTTTTGTCATTTTATTCCGCTCAATCGGATCTATTAGTTTTGCATTAGATATCAAGCGTTATGGCAGCAAGAACTGGGGCTTTTTATTAGCATTTGGTATTATAGGTGCCATTTTTGCTTTCCTCATTCTCTGGAATCCAGCCTTTGCAGGACTTAGTATTGTTTTATTAGTGGCAATGAGTTTTCTTATCGGCGGTTTATTTAGCATTTACTTTTCATTGCAACTCCGTAAGATTAAAACACATGCTAAAAAGATGAGTCCTGAACTTCAAGAACGCTACCAACAATTAGAACAAGACTTTCAAAATGAATGGAAAGACAAACTTTAATTGACACGAATATGCACAGCTAAAAACTGATTTAGCATTTTTTTTATGACTCATAAAAATTGTTGATAAGCCAACCCAAAAAGGCTTTGCTGTCTATGGGTTGGTTTGTTTTTTTACAAAAAAAATATAAAAACGAATACAGTTTGTTGCTGACAAGTGAGAATTGAGAGCCATAATAATTCAGGTGGCCTAGCTCCTATTACAAACTTAACTAATACGGAATTGATAAATGAAACTTCTTTGACCATAGAAAGACTGCTTAAAGAACACTTCATTTTATTTGGAGTAGTTTTAAAAGGTTTTCCTAATAAAGGAATTAAAATTTTACAAGTAATTTATCCAATCGGCTGACTGTACAAGCGGCCGTATTTATAAACTATTAAACTAAATTTATAGACAGAAAATTATGAATTTACTAAAACGATCTCCAATTAAGACCAAGACAGTATTTATATTGCCTATTTTCCTAATCTTTTTAACCAATCCCCTTGTGGCACAAGTAGAAAATCCTTACGCAGGCACAAAAACTGCCTTTATGCACGACGATGCGCTATCTTCCGATGTATTCACCGGCAAGGAGCCAACAGGCGATCTTAATTTTACATTTGAAACCAAAAAAGGCGCTGTTCCCACGCTGCTGATGGGAAGCGACGATTTGCTACAAGTTGTATGTGTTCGGAACGAAAGTACCGACGGCAGTATTAAACGCACGCCCTATCTCTTATTGCTAAACCCCGAAACTATGGAGACCATAGCATCCTTTAAACTTCCCGCAGGTCGAGCACTCAACAATATTTATGGGTATTTAAACGAAAACGATGAGCTGCTGCTGGCCAACGGAAAAACGATCTACAGAATCGCCCATAATCAAACCGAAAACGAATGGGAGTTTAAAATTCAGGAAAAATTTGTCTTGGAATCTGTTGCCGATGATTTTGAATTTGTAGCTATTACCCCAGACTGGAAAGGAAATATTTGGTTTGCTTCCTATGATTCCCAAGCGGGATTCTTAAATCCGAAAACGGGAAAATTCAGCCTTATATCGTTGTCCGACAAAAAGGATGAAATTGTTGCCAATTCCATTTCCAGTAGTCCGGCAGGGATTGCCATCGCTACCACACATTCATTATATGTCTTGCATTTAAAAAGCAAGCAACCCAAAATTTTATGGCAAGCCGATTATGATCGTGGCAACCGCGTAAAACCAGGGAAATTAAGTTGGGGCACGGGTTCTTCCTCGAGTTTTTCGGTCCGAAAAAAGGTTATGAATATCTAACGATCCTCGATAGTGGCACTGAGGGAACACATCTCAATATTTACAATTCCAAAAACGGAAAATTAATTGCCAGCGAATTGGCTTTTGAGGGCGATGTAGAACAAGGAAGTGAGAATTCCCCAATCGCCTTTGGAAATTCTGTAATTATCGCCAGTACCTACGGTTTTGAATATCCGTCATCAAGCATTGCCACGGATGAAGTGGGAGAATTAAAAAATGGCGTCCAACGTTTTGATGTCAACAAAAATGGAAAAGGCGCCAAATCGGTTTGGTTCAATAAAGACGTCCGCTCGACCAGTGTTCCAAAAATGGGCAAGGATTCAAAGCGCATACATTTTATCAATGAAGATGAAAACGGACAACAAGCTTATGCCGAATTGGATTTTAAAACTGGAAATCTGGTAAAAAAAGAAATACTTGAATTAGATCCCTACTCCGTTCTGCCCAATGCCAATCAGCTTACTCAAGAGAAGAAAGAAGCTATGCTAGAACGAATTGGAAATCCTTTTAACGCGATGCAAATGGCAGGGCTTTATGACGGAAACGGCATATTTTATCAAGGTACCAAATTGGGAATTTTGAAAATTTCAGGAGCCAAAAAGAAAGTTAAAGAATAACGAGAGATTATAAAATAGACTTAAGGAACCAAATTAAATCCTTTAAAATAAATAACTTCCTTCTTTGAGCTATAAG
>JAKDUG010000129.1 GCA_030457805.1 Psychroflexus sp. | reverse complement strand
GGCGCTTTGTATTGGAGTCAAGTGTCGAGAGTTGTTTTTGCAGCTGAAGATTTACGGCGTGGTTATCGATCTATGCACGCACAATTGCATCCAAAAACAAAGGTTGAATTTGGCAATATGCATGAAGAAGCTTCTCAATTAATGAAGCGTTTCTTTAACGACAAAAGAAAATTTAATTAAGCACCCTGATTGATGAAATCAATTGTTTTGTCAACTAATTCTTGGGTTTGCAGAGGCAAATCAGCATTTTTAAAGGGATGTTTCATTCCGTAGACATGATTTGCATTTTGGATAAAATAAGTTTCCCCAAAAGGAACAACTTCTGCTAAACGCATTGCTTCATCCAGGCTGACAGCCTCATCTGAAGTTCCATGGATGATCAAGACATGCTGTTGCAGTGTTTTTGCACGTTCTAGAATTGATAAACGGGCTTTATTGGTTTGGAAGTCTTCAAAAAACTGAAAATCATGCGGCATCATTTGTCCAGTTCGACCGTTCTTAACATGGTAGACACCTTTTTCTTTCCAATTCTCAAAAGCCTCACCTTGTGGAAATCGCTCTTCAAAATCTGCCACCCCTGACCAAGAAATCAGCTTCTTGACGCGTGCATCTTCAGCAGCTTTCAAGTAAACCAATCCACCGCCGCGACTGTGTCCGATCAAGTTTATTTTTTGACGATGTATATGTGGGTTAGTCGCAAATCTAGTTTCTGTCCAATCGATCACTGCACCTAAATCCTTGAGTTGCTTAGAATAATTGTCATTGCCAAAAGCTTCCAAATCATCAAAAGTTGAAGGCGACGCAGGTGTGCCACCATAATGAGAAAAATTGAATTTCAGAAAAGCGATTCCTTTTTCAGCAAAAGCTTTAGCGATAAGATGCCACGCGCCCCAATCTTTAAATCCTTTATAGCCGTGACAAAAGATAACGAGCTCTTGATTTGTAAATCTTTCTGAGTAGGTCACATCTAGCAAAATAGGTTTGCCATTTTGTCCTTCAATTTCTTCGTGTATTGTTATCATAAAAAATCTTTTAAAAGGCACATCACTTTCTCGTGATGCTCAATCAAACTCATATGCCCACCAGATAGAATTTCTGTACTGAGCTGACAGCGATCAATCACACTCTCCATGGCTTGCGGATTTGCAATCTGATCCTGATCTCCAAAAATAAGCAAACTTTGGGAACGAAAATGACATAAAACCGTGGATCTATCCTTGCGATCTCGCATGGCTTCTAAAGTCATGATCACCGCTGCTGTTTCACATTTTTGAGCAACTTGTGCGGCTCGATTAATTTCAGATTTATAGATCTCAAAGGTCTCTGGTAAAAATAAATTCTTAACAGCCATGGATTTAAAAGCCTGCGGATGCTTATACAACAAGCGAATAACGCGATTCCTATCCTTCTTTCTCGTTTCAGAATCTGCCAAAGAAGATGAGTTTAGCAAAACCATTTTCACAACATCATCTGGGTATTTCTCGGCTAAGGCCAAAGCCAGATAACCACCTAAGGAATGACCAATGATTGAAACTTGACTTCTCTTCTGCCCTTTTAAAAAGGCGTGAATCAATTCGGCTAGAACAGACAAATCATTTCCATTTTCACAAACTGGCGAATCTCCATGTCCTGGAAGATCTATCGTATATAAACAATATTCTTCTTCATCAAAAAATGGTAACACAATATGCCACATAGCTGCGCTTTCTAAAAGTCCATGAATCAAGAGAAGTGTTTTCTTGCCTCGGCCTTTACAAGTGTAGCTCAGCTGTGTTTTTAGATCTCTTTTTTTCATAGAGCAAAAATCAATTCGTGTTTACGAATGCATTAAATCTTCAATTTCTTCAATTTCAATCGGAATGTTTCGCATCAAGTTAAATGGGCCACCACTTTCTTGAATGACAAGGTCATCTTCGAGTCTAATGCCGATATTTTCATTTGGGATATAAATACCTGGCTCAACAGTAAAAACTTGATTGGCCTGCATTGGCTCGTGTAGCAAGCCATAATCATGTGTATCTAAACCAATATGGTGAGATGTACCGTGCATAAAATATTTTTTATAAGCTGGCCACCTCGGGTCTTCATTCTGAATATCTGTTTGATCAAGAAGTTTCAAGCCGAGCAACTCTGACGTCATCATCTTCCCGACTTCCACATGGTATTGGTCCCAGTTTGTCTTTGGGGTTAAAAGCTGAGAAGCCTCTTTTTTAACGCGATTAACGGCTTTATAAATTTGTTTTTGGCGGTCAGTAAATTTTCCATTCACAGGAATTGTTCTAGACATATCGCTGGCATAATGTGCATATTCGGCACCGACATCAAACAGGATGAGTTCACCATCTTGACATTGCTCTTTGTTTTCGGTGTAATGCAAAACTGTGGCATTTTTTCCTGAAGCAATAATCGGTGTGTACGCAAAACCATGAGATTTTTGCATTAAAAATTCATGCATAATTTCGGCTTCCAGCTGGTATTCCCAAACCCCAGGTTTTGTATATTTCAGAATACGCCGGAAAGCTTTTTCTGTGATATCACATGCTTTTTGTAGTGTTTCGATTTCTAGTGGATCCTTCACGGATCTTAAACCTTGTAGGATCGGATTACTTTTGGCCACTTGATGTGCCGGATAATTGCCAACAAGCCATTTGTTAAAACGCGCTTCACGTGTTTCTGTCGTGTGTAAGGCTCTGTAATGTTCGTTTGTATTAATGTACACATTTTCAGACTGAGACATTAAAATATCAAAAATCCTGGTGAAGTCTTTCAACCAATAAACAGTTGAAATCCCTGCCTTTTCTAAGGCAGCTTTCTCATCAATTTTAGCACCTTCCCAAACGGCGATATGCGCATTTGTTTCTTTTAAAAATAAAATTTCGCGATGCTTTTCTTTGATGGCATCAGGAAATAAGACCAAAATACTCTCCTCCTGATCAACACCACTGAGGTAATAAATATTGCGATCTTGCTGAAAAGGCATTGTACTATCAGCACCGATTGGATAGACATCATTCGAATTAAAAACAGCCAAGGCGTTCGGTTTCATTTGGGCTGTAAACCTGGCCCTGTTTCTTATAAATAATTCAGAAGAAATCGGTTCGTATCTCATAAAGTTTCGGTTTTTCTCAAAATTACACATTGCAAATGAAAGACCTTTGTTTTGTCAATGATAGATCGGGTTTGAGATTTTTCAACTTTAAAACTATTCTAAATAGTATTTAAAAACAATGTCTCACTTGTATTTTAACAATAGCAAGTGTATTTTTGAGGTAAATTTCAAATAAATTGTAATGAGTGGGATTATAAAAACTTCAATAGCAAGAAAATTTGCTATGGCACTTTCAGGACTGTTTCTAGTCTTATTTTTAGCACAACACTTCACAATTAATATCACTTCTGTATTTAGTCCAGATGCATTCAACGAACTCTCCCACTTTATGGGAACCAATTTCCTTGTGCAAGCTGTTTTACAGCCAGTTTTAATTTTTGGTGTTGTTTTTCATTTCATCATGGGCTTCATCTTAGAAATCCAAAACAACAAGGCGCGTGTTGTGAAGTACAAAAACTTTAACGGCTCAGCCAACTCAACTTGGATGTCCAGAAACATGATTTTTTCTGGAGCAGTTATTTTACTGTTTTTAGGATTGCATTTCTACGACTTTTGGTTTCCTGAAATTGTTCACAAATATATCGAAAGCAATCCTGACGATGCGACGCGTTACTACACAGAGACGATTGCTAAGTTTGCAGGTGACCCAATTAGAACTGGGCTTTATGCCATCTCATTTATCTTTTTGATGTTGCATTTACTTCACGGTTTTGCATCCTCATTTCAATCAGTCGGCTTCAACAATAAATACTCGAGAGGCTTAACGGTTTTTGCAAAGATTTTTGCAGTCGTTATCCCATTGGGCTTTATTTTTATTGCTGTATTTCACTATTTTAATAATTAACAGGAAAGGATTATGTCAGTTTTAGATTCAAAAATACCAAAAGGTTCTTCCATTGCAGACAAATGGACAAAATATAAAGACGAAGTCAATTTAGTTAATCCAGCCAATAAGAGAAATATAGATATTATTGTTGTTGGAACAGGATTGGCCGGCGGAAGTGCTGCTGCAACTTTAGCAGAATTAGGCTACAACGTGAAAACATTTTGCTTTCAAGATTCACCGCGACGTGCACACTCTATTGCTGCACAAGGGGGAATCAATGCCGCTAAAAACTACCAGGGTGATGGTGACTCAAACTATCGCTTATTTTACGATACTGTTAAAGGTGGCGACTACCGCTCTAGAGAAGAAAACGTCTATCGTTTAGCAGAAGTTTCAGGAAATATTATTGACCAATGCGTTGCTCAAGGTGTGCCTTTTGCTAGAGAGTATGGTGGTTTATTAGACAACCGCTCTTTTGGAGGTGTGCTTGTTTCGCGTACATTTTACGCAAAAGGTCAAACAGGTCAGCAGCTTTTACTCGGCGCCTATTCAGCAATGAATAGACAAATTAACCGTGGTAAAATTCAATCATTTAACCGTCATGAAATGATGGAGCTTGTTGTTGTCGATGGCAAAGCAAGAGGAATCATCGCTAGAGATTTAATCTCAGGGGAAATTGAGCGTCACTCAGCGCATGCTGTTGTGATTGCTTCTGGTGGTTACGGAAACGTTTTCTACCTCTCAACAAATGCGATGGGGAGTAACGTAACTGCAGCTTGGAGAACACACAAAAAAGGTGCTTTCTTTGCAAACCCTTGCTATACACAAATTCACCCAACATGTATTCCAGTTTCAGGGGACTTACAAGCAAAACTGACATTGATGTCGGAATCACTGCGTAATGATGGCCGAATTTGGGTACCAAAGAAAAAAGAAGATTCAATTGCTATTCGCGAGGGGAAACTCAAACCAACAGCAATAAAGGAAGAAGATAGAGACTACTATTTAGAAAGAAGATATCCAGCCTTTGGTAACCTGGTTCCGCGTGATGTGGCATCGAGAGCTGCCAAAGAAAGATGTGATGCTGGTTTTGGTGTCAATAAACAAGGGCAGGCTGTATTTCTCGATTTCAAAAGTGCAATTCAGCGCTATGGAAAAGAAAAAGCCTTCACTTCTGGACACAAGAACCCAACTGAAGAAGAAATTATCCGCTTAGGAAAAGAAGTCATTGAATCAAAATACGGGAACCTTTTTGATATGTATCAAAAGATTACGGATGAAAACCCCTATGAAACACCAATGATGATTTACCCAGCCGTACACTACACAATGGGTGGCCTTTGGGTTGATTATGACTTAATGACTACAGTTCCAGGCTGCTACGCTATTGGAGAAGCCAACTTCTCTGATCACGGCGCAAACAGACTTGGTGCTTCTGCCTTGATGCAAGGTCTTGCCGATGGATACTTCGTTTTACCTTATACAATAGGGAATTACCTATCTGACGATATCAGAACTGGAGAAATTTCAACGGAATCAAAAGAATTTGAGGAAGCTGAAAAATCTGTCAGAAATTCAATTGACAAATTAATGAATGTCAAGGGTGAAAAGCCTGTTGATTATTTCCACAGAAAATTAGGTCAAATCATGTGGAATAAAAGTGGAATGTCAAGAAATGCAAAAGATCTTGAAGCAGCAATACACGAAATTGCAGAATTGAGAGATGAATTCTATAAACATGTGCGTATCACAGGAAAAGCAGAATCTAAAAATGCTGAGTTAGAAAAAGCGACACGTGTTGCTGATTTCTTAGAATTGGCAGAGCTTTTTGCAAAAGATGCTTTACACAGAAATGAATCTTGTGGCGGTCACTTTAGAGAGGAATACCAAACTGAAGATGGCGAAGCCTTGAGAGATGATGAGAACTTTAAATATGTTGCTGCATGGGAGTTTAAAGGAAAACCAAGTGATGCAGTTCTGCATAAAGAAGACTTGAATTTTGAAAACATTGAATTGAAAACAAGAAGTTACAAGTAAGAAACAAGATTATTTTCTAATTATTGTAACAACTAATTATCAAAGAGTATGAAACTTAAATTAAATATATGGCGTCAAGAAGATGCTAACGCAAAAGGAGGATTTGAGACTTACGACTTAGATGGCATTCATGGAGATATGTCCTTCTTAGAAATGCTTGACATCCT
>JAKDUG010000128.1 GCA_030457805.1 Psychroflexus sp. | reverse complement strand
ACAATTTCAGGATTGCGTCGCCGTGGCTACACAGCTAATTCTATTCGTAATTTTGTTGATTCAATCGGTATTGGTAAGCGTGAGAATATGATTGACGTTTCGCGTTTAGAGTTTTCAGTGCGTGAGGATCTCAACAAAACGGCTCCACGTGTGATGGCTGTTTTAGATCCGCTAAAAGTTGTGATTACAAATTATCCTGAGGGTCAAGAGGAAATGTTGATTGCTGAGAATAATCAAGAAGATGAAAACTCAGGGACGCGAGAACTTCCTTTTTCAAGAGAAATTTATATTGAAAGAGAAGATTTTAGAGAAGAAGCCAACCGTAAATTTTTCCGATTAAAATTAGGGAAAGAGGTGCGTTTAAAAAATGCTTACTTCATCAAGGCTGAAAAAGCAATCAAGGATGATGACGGCAATATAGTTGAAGTACATTGTACTTATGATCCAGAGACCAAGAGTGGAAGTGGAACAGAAGCCTCTCAAAGAAAGGTGAAAGGGACTTTACATTGGGTTTCTGCCAAGCATGCCAAGCCAGCTGAAGTAAGACTTTATGATCGCTTGTTTACGGTTGAAGATCCAACGGGAGATAAAACAAAAGATTTTATAAATTTTGTCAATCCAGAGAGTTTAAAAGTGATCACGGCTCAAGTTGAGCCGAGCTTAACGACAGCTCAGGAACTCGATAAATTTCAGTTTCAGCGCATCGGTTATTTTTGTGTTGACCAGGAGTCGACTTCTGAAAAACTGATTTTTAACCGAACAGTGGCATTAAAAGATTCATGGAAAGGAAAATAAAATAATATGTATCCATTAAATAGAAATAGACGTTTACGCCAAAATGCAGCAATTCGTGATTTGGTTCGTGAAAACCACCTCACGGCAGATGATTTTATCTTGCCACTTTTCGTTGTTGCCGGTGAAAATGTAAAGGAAGAGATTGCATCAATGCCGAATTATTACCGCTACAGCTTGGATGCTTTAGAAAAGGAAGTGAAGGACGTTTGGGAACTTGGTATCAAGTCTGTTTTACTATTTGTCAAAGTTGAACAAAGTGAGAAAGACAATACAGGTGAAGCAGCTACTGATGACAATGGATTAATGCAAAAGGCAATCAAAGTTGTTAAAAAAGCAACGCCAAAGATGTTGGTGATGACAGATGTGGCTCTCGATCCATTTTCGAGTTTAGGCCATGATGGTATTATTGAGAACGGGAAGGTGCTGAATGATGAAAGTGTTGTTGCCTTGGCGAAAATGGCTTTAAGTCATGCCAAAGCAGGTGCTGATTTTGTGGCGCCGAGTGATATGATGGATGGTCGTATTTTGGCTATGCGTACGCTTTTAGAGGATGAAGGTTTTTTCAATACAGGAATCATGAGTTATTCTGCTAAATATGCTTCAGCTTTTTACGGGCCGTTTCGTGATGCATTAGACTCAGCACCTGTTGATGTCAAGGATGTGCCGAAGAATAAGAAGTCGTATCAAATGGATCCTGCCAATAGAAAGGAAGCCATTACAGAAAGCTTGACAGATATTGATGAAGGCGCCGATATTATTATGGTGAAACCAGGTTTGTGCTATCTCGATATTGTCAGGGATCTCGCCAATACTGTTGATGTTCCTGTTGCAGTCTACCAAGTGAGTGGTGAATACGCAATGTTAAAAGCTGCTGCTGAAAAAGGTTGGCTAGATTACGATGCCGTTCTTTTGGAACAATTGATGGCTATTAAACGCGCCGGTGCTAGCATGATAGCAACCTATTTTGCTAAGGATGCTGTGCGTCTTTTGAAGAAATAAATAAAAAATATGGATTAGGCTTCTAATTTGATAATGAAGCCTAGTCTTTCTAAAACAATCCAGCATTTATTGCCTTTGACGCTTTTGATTGTTCCTTCTTCATTTTTGAATCCATAGGCTGTTAGGTCAATCTTCTTACCGATTTTAGACGTTTCAAAATCTACTTTTTTGTAAGCCGATTCACTAGATAATGATTCACGTAATGCTTCAATTTCTTTCTCAGTGACGACTGCTGGTATTTTTTGCCAAAACAAATAACGAACAACTGAGCCGACATCAAAGACGAGATGTCTATTGGCTTCTTCAAGCTTTACAAAGATCATTGAAGGCAAAACGGGTTTGTCTACTTTCTTTTTGCGATCACTCCAAACGCGTATTTCCTTGACAGTTGGACAATACGCCTCTATGCCAATTGCATTTAAGCGTGTTGCTGTTTTCTTTTCTGCACGTGGTTTTGTGTAAACAACATGCCAGTTTTTTTGTGGTGTTTCCAATCAAAGATGAATTTAGACGTTTACGAGCAAGTTAAAATTAATGGGCTTCTAGCCAATTTTTGCCGGCACCAATTTCAACATCTAAAGGAACTTCAAGTTTAAAAGCATTTTCCATTTTGTCCTTAATCAATTCTTTTAATTCGTCGACTTCATCTTTATGGGTGTCAAAAATCAATTCATCATGTACCTGTAGTAGCATTTCTGATTGCATTTCCCTTTTGTTCATTTCGTCAAAAATGGTGATCATTGCCACTTTGATAATATCTGCGGCACTCCCTTGAACTGGTGCATTGACAGCATTGCGTTCAGCGCCACCTCTCACCATCGCATTGCGCGCATTGATGTCTTTTAAATAGCGCCGTCTGCCCATGACTGTTTTGACATAGCCGTGTTCTCGTGCAAAAGCCACTTGTTGATCGATGTAATCTCGGAGCTTAGGATATGTTTTGTAATATGTTTCGATCAATTCTTTGGCTTCTTTTCGGCTGAGATCGGTTTGATTACTCAGACCAAAAGCTGAAACACCATAAATAATACCGAAATTCACTGTTTTTGCATTGCTTCTTTGTTCCCGAGTGACTTCATCAATCGGGATATCAAAAACTTTAGCAGCTGTTGAGGCATGAATATCTTCACCGTTTTTAAAAGCCTCAATCATTGTTTCTTCTTCACTTAATGAAGCGATAATTCGCAGTTCTATTTGTGAATAATCCGCCGCGAGTAATATGTGGTTTTCATCACGAGGAACAAATGCTTTCCTCACTTCCCTCCCGCGTTCTGTTCGGATAGGAATGTTTTGCAGGTTTGGGTTGTTAGAACTTAAACGACCTGTTGCAGCAACGGTTTGCATAAATTCTGTATGTACGCGATTTGTTTTTTTGTTGATTTGTTTTGGCAGAGCATCAACATATGTGCTTTTGAGTTTTGAGAGCTGTCGCCATTCTAAAACTTCACGCACAATTTGATGTTCATCTGCATGAAAAGACAAGACATCTTCAGCCGTTGAGTACTGACCTGATTTTGTCTTTTTTGGTTTCTTAGCAATTTTGAGTTTGCCAAATAAAATTTCTCCCAATTGTTTTGGAGAGCCAATATTGAAAGTCTCTTCAGCATCTCTGTAGATGCTTTCTTCCAGTTTCTTGATGTCTTTTTCTAATCTTTCAGAAAGTTGTTCTAATGCAGATTTATCTAAATGAATTCCGTTGATTTCCATTGAGGCTAAAACACGAATCAAAGGAATTTCTAAATCAAAATATAGTGGTTTGTTGTGTGCGTCATCTAATTCTTTTTCAAAATAATTTTTGAGTTGGAAAGTAATATCAGCATCTTCAACCGCATATTCTGTTTGGTCTTCGATGTCAATATCGCGCATTGTCTTCTGATTTTTACCTTTTTTACCAATCAAATCTGTAATCGGTTGTGGAGAATAATTCAGATAAGTTTCTGACAAAATATCCATATTATGACGCATATCTGGATTGATGATGTAATGCGCAAGCATGGTGTCGAACAATTGTCCTTTGACAACAATGTCGTAGTTCGCTAAAACCTTGATATCGTATTTTAAATTTTGACCTACTTTTTCAATATCTTCATTTTCAAAAAAGGTTTTTAGCTTTTCTAAAATGGCTTCTGCCTTCATTTTGTTTTCAGGAATAGAAACGTAGTAGCCTTTGTGTTTTTCCCAGCTAAATGCAATACCGACCAATTCTGCGTCGAGGCTGACAAGGCTTGTCGTTTCTGTATCAAAACAAACAGATTTTTGTTTGCGTAATTTGTCGAGGAATAAATCTAAGGCAAAGTCGTCGGCGATGTATTGGTAAAAATGACTTGTGTTTTGAAGTGTTTTGTAACCTTGAAGTTGTTCTGCATCAGCATTTTTCTTGTCGGTGTCATTTCCAAAAAGAGAAAACTGTCCAGCGCCAGCAACTTTGTTGTCATCCGATTCTGCAAATGTATCTCCGTCTTTAGGCTGGTTGTACATCTTGATAAACTGTTCCGACAAACGGCGGAATTCTAGGTCTTTAAAAATATCAATAACCTTCTCAACATCAGGAGGCGATACTTCATAAGCTTCCTCGTCAAACTGAACATCGCAATCGGTAATGATTGTTGCCAGTTTTTTTGACATGAGACCTTGATCTTTATGTGACTCAACCTTTTCTTTCATTTTGCCTTTCAGCTGATCTGTGTTTTCTAAGAGTGCCTCCATGCTGCCAAATTGCTTGAGAAACTTTTTAGCGGTTTTGTCGCCAACGCCGGGTAAACCAGGAATGTTATCGGCTGCATCGCCCATCATGCCGAGGTAATCAATCACTTGTTCTGGTCTGTCAACGCCAAAGCGTTCTTGAACTTCTTTAATGCCCCAAATCTCAATGCCATTCCCCATTCTAGCAGGACGATACATAAAGACACTATCCGAAACGAGTTGTGCGAAATCCTTGTCTGGCGTGACCATACTAACTTCGTAATTTTCTTTTTCAGCCTGTTTTGCCAAGGTACCAATAATATCATCTGCTTCCATTCCTGAGATTTCAACGACAGGTATATGCATGGCCTTGATGATGTCTTTGATAATAGGTACAGAGTCTCTAATTGCTTGTGGCGTTTCATCACGATTGGCTTTATAATCACTAAAAATTTCTTTTCGCTCTGCGCTTCCATCTTTATCAAAACAAACCGCTAGATGATCAGGGTTTTCTTTTTTAATCACATCAAAAAGCGAATTCATAAAACCCATAATCGCTGATGTATCTTGACCTTTAGAGTTGATCCGTGGATTTTTAATAAAAGCGTAATAACCTCTAAAAATTAAGGCATAAGCATCGATAAGAAATAAGCGTTTCTTGGCAGACATAAAGCGTATTTTTAAAATGTTGTGTAAAGTTAAAAATATACAGCAAAGTAAATAGCTTTATGAGAAGTTGAATTTTTGATTTTAAAAAGAATATTCAAGTGAACTCGTTTTGCTTGAAATAAGTGACTTTAATTAATGTTAAGTTTTTATTGCTTAATAAATTTCTTTATCACATCACCTTGATCGCTTTTAAGTGCCATGAAATACAAGCCGTTTTTTAAATCACTAACATCAATAGTTTCCTTGTCTAAATTATTAAACACCTTTACAAGTTGACCTTGTAGATTAAAGATTTTGATAGCGTCGAACTTTATATTGTTGACTTCAATATTTATAAACTCACTTGTCGGGTTGGGATAAATATTGACTAATTCCTGATTAAATTGCTCAATATTTAAAACACATGTTTCAGAAAAATAATAAGGATTATTATTGGCAGTTATAGTCCATGTGTTGTAAACACCTGTTCTGTTTGTTGCTGCATCTTCATCAGACACTTTAATGCAGAATTGACTATCATTTAAATTTTCATGTGAATCGCCCTGTAAATTATTTGGATTAACACTGATATCAATGTTTAAATTACTGACATCTGTTGCACCAGTTTTTAAATTTAATTGTTTTAATGTCCAAATGCCTGTTGTCTGAATCAGATTGATATTTGGGTTTTCACTTAAGTCTATTTTTTCAATATCATGTGTAAAAGCATCATCACCACCAATCATGATGAGTGATTCTAGCAATGTATTCGCAGTAAGATCAAGTGATAAATCGTTATTTGATAAATATAAATTGTCAATTCTTAAATTTTTGAGTTGTGCAAAATCTTGAAGTCCTGTTAAATCATTAATAGAGTAAGAGCCGCTATTTAAAGCTAGATTTAAATCTTCCACATTATCAATATCACTGGTGAGTACCTGTCCGTTGATGATGCCATCAGAATCTATATTGAGGTCAATCAGTGCTTGCTCAAATTCGCTATCGGGTATACTTGTTATTTGAGAGTAGCCTAAGAAATTTAAAAGTAATAAAACATAAAATACATTTTTCATAGAGAATGGTTGAATTATTAATAAATTTATAATAATTATTTAAATTTGTACTGC
>JAKDUG010000127.1 GCA_030457805.1 Psychroflexus sp. | reverse complement strand
ATGGGTATTGTAGTGCTTGATGAGTTCTTTAAAATTGTACACATTTGTGCTAGTGATTACCAGAGACTGTGATAATGAAAGCAAACAAAGCAAATATGTAACAAAAATCTTCATTGTTGCAAATTTAAAATAAAAAATGAAACAGTCTCTGGATTCAGTCCTTTTCTATAAAATTGAAATCCTAAGGCTTTCATAATAATGATCTAATGAAAGCAGAAGAAACAAATTATGTTTAATTTTGCCAAAAATTATATTTCTTGAGAAAGCTTATCTACATCTTGTTCATTTTTCCAGTTCTGGTTTTTTCACAACCAAAAGATATTGATTACAAGAGTGACCGAACTAATTTGGACGAAGAGAAATACCCAGGTGCTTTTATATTTAATAAAGTCACGAATCAAGTTTATTTTAAACACGAAGGGATAGAAGTATGGTGTGATCAAGCCATTTTTTACCAAAAGGAAAACTTTTTTAAAGCATTTGGAAATGTGAAAATGCAACAAGGTGATACCATTAAAATGCGAAGTAAATACGCTGAATATGATGGGAACTCTAAATTTGCTTTTGCCAGTGACAATGTCAGTTTGAAAACACCTGAAAATCGACTTCAAACAGATTCCTTGTTTTTTGACCGTCAAAAACAAGAAGCTTTCTACAGAAGTGGCGGCCAGGTGAGAGATTCGTTGAGCACAATTACAAGTCAAAGAGGGACTTACTTTATGGAGAAAGAAAAATATAGTTTCCGTGAAGATGTTGTGGTAACACATCCGCAGTATGTCATTCATTCTGATCATATCGATTTTTACACCAAATCTGCACATGCCTATTTATACGGGCCATCAACTATTGAAGGGGATGAAAGCACTGTCTATTGTGAACGTGGTTTTTATGATACGCGTGCAGATGAAGGTTATTTTATCAAAAATTCTAATGTCAAATATGAGCAACGGGATTTGTATGGCGATAGCATATATTTTAATAGAGAAAATAGTTATGCCGCCGCTACAAATGACGTCAAAGTGATTGATACGATAAATGCATCAACACTTTATGGTCAATTTGCTGAGGTTTTCAGAGCTAAAGATTCATTGATTGTTACGGGTTTGCCGCACGTTGCAACTTTGCAGGAAGGTGATAAAAAGCAAGATTCACTTTTTATAGCAAGTGATACAATTGTTTTAAAGGGAAAAGATATCAATCGAGATATCAGTGCTTTTTACGATGTGAGAATTTATAAATCAGATATGAGTGGCAAGTCAGATTCCCTGCATGTCGATGAAAAAACAGGCTTGACAAAAATGATTGGCAATCCCGTTCTGTGGTCTTTTGATAACCAAATCACTGGAGATACAATTGAGTTGATATCAAACAAAGAAACTGAAAAATTAGACTCCCTTAAGGTTTTTGATAATAGTTTTATGATTCAGAGAGATAGTATTGATGGCTATAATCAAGTCAAGGGGAAATATCTCTATGGCTTATTTGAAGATAGCGAACTATACGAGGTGAATGTGATTAAAAATACAGAAACGATTTATTTCATTCGTGAGGATGACGGTCAGCTTTTTGGGATTAACAAATCTTTGGCAGCACGAATCAAAATGTTGTTGGAAGACCGTGAAGTCACAGATATTTATTACTATAATCAGCCAGAAGACAAAACATATCCTGAGGAAGACTTTTCAGAGAATGCACGAAAGTTGAAAGGATTTTTATGGCGAGGAGACGAGGAGTTAACTAAAAAATCAGATTTATTTACGGATAGGAAGACTTTTAAGAAAAAGTTAATTAAAGGTATTGAAGATCCTGAAGAGGAGGAGGAAAGACCAAGCAAATTTGAGATTAATGAGAAGTCAACCTTGAATTCACGACCAGAAAAGAAAGACATAAAAATTAAAGAATCAGATTCTGAATAATGCAAGAGGATTTTAAAAAATATCAAGCCCAAACAACGCCATATCCTTTAGGTCTCGAAGTTGATTATGCCAAAGGTAGCTATATTTACACGACAGATGGACAAGCGCATTTGGACTTTGTTGCTGGTGTATCTGCTTGTGGTTTGGGGCATTCAAATCCAAAGATTATCACAGCGATTAAGAATCAATTGGATCGCTATATGCACGTCATGGTTTATGGTGAATATGTCCAAACACCTGCTGTAGCTTACACCAAATTATTGGCTGAGAATTTACCTGAACCCTTGACCAAAACTTATTTGGTCAATAGTGGGACTGAAGCCGTGGATGCAGCAATGAAATTGGCAAGACGTGCAACTGGCCGACAGGAAATTATAGCTGCTAAAAACTGCTATCACGGAAACTCTTTTGGAGCCTTGAGCTTGATGGATTATGAAGAACGAATTGCGCCATTTCGGCCGCTTATCCCAGAAATTCATCATATCACTTATAATCAACTTGATGATCTGGCAGAGATTACAGAAAAAACAGCTGCTGTTATTTTAGAAACAATCCAGGGAGGTGCTGGTTTTATCCTACCACAAAATGACTATTTAAAAAAAGTCAAAACACGTTGTGAAGCAGTTGGCGCATTGTTGATCTTAGATGAGATTCAGCCTGGTTTTGGGCGTACTGGAAAGCTTTTTAGCTTTGAATATTACGATCTTGTTCCAGATATTTTGGTGATTGGAAAAGCCATGGCTTCAGGTCTGCCAATTGGTGGTTTTGTGGCTTCATCGGCATTGATGGACCAATTAAGTGACCATCCAAAAATGAGCCATATCACTACTTTTGGTGGGAATCCTGTGATCGCTTCAGCAGCACTGGCAACTTTGCAGGAGTTGACAAGTGGCACACTGATTGCAGAGGCTTTAGAGAAAGAAAAACTGTTTAGAAATCTCTTACAACACAAACTCATTAAGGAGGTGAGAGGGAAAGGATTGATGCTTGGTGTTATTTGTGAAAATGCAGAGATCGCAAATCAGGTTGTCTTGGAAGCTAAAGCCCGAAATCTTATTTTATTTTGGTTGCTTTATGAAAAAAAAGCTATTCGGATTTCGCCACCATTGACAATATCCAAAGCAGAAATAGAGAAAGGATGCCGTGTGATTATTGAGATCTTAGATAAAATGGAAAGCAGGATTAAAGCAGATTGTTGATAAGATTTTTGGGAAAATATATGCGGTTTATTTAAAGTAACTTACCTTGACAAAAAAATAATAGAATGAAGTTAGATCCATCACAACACGAGGATTTTAATTTTCCAATTGACAAATTTGAGACCATGCTCAAGACAAATGAAGTTTTGTTTTTTGATCTCTCAGAATTTGAAAATATTGTGGGGCATTACATGGATACTGGAAAAATGACACTTGCTAAAAAAGCACTTAAGCTGGGTCTTGATCAGCACCCTATTGCAGTAAACTTATTGTTGCTAAAGGCAGAACTCTTCATTCTAGAAAATCATTTAGAGCAAGCCAATGATTTGCTTTTAGAGCTCAAATCAATTGAGCCAAACAATGACGATATTTCTCTCATGATTGCAAATGTTTTGTCTAAATTAGACAAGCACGATGAGGCCATTTCTGTTTTAAATGAATCTTTAACCATTGCCTCTGAACCAGCCGATGTGTATGCGATGTTGGGGATGGAGTATTTATTTGTTGAAAATTTCAATGCAGCAAAAGAAGCTTATATTCAATGTGTTAAATTAGATAAATCGGATTACACAGCTTTGTACAATGTGATTTATTGTTTTGACTTTTTAGACCAAAAAGAAGAAGCAATCCACTTTTTAAATAACTTCATTAACCAAAACCCTTATTCAGAAATTGCTTGGCATCAATTGGGTAAACTTTATTTTGAAGATCAAAATTATGCTAAAGCATTAGAAGCTTTTGATTTTGCTATTATTTCTGATGAATATTTTATTGGCGCTTATATTGAAAAGGCGAAAGTCTTAGAGCGTCAAAAGAAATATAAAGAAGCAATTGTTATTTATCAATTCACACTTCAATTAGACGACCCAACCGCTTTTGTCTATCTGCGAATTGGGAAATGTCATGAAGCACTTGGCGATAAGAAAAAAGCTTTGAAAAATTATAAACAAGCCATTCATGAAGATCCATTAATGGATAAAGTATGGTTGGTTTTATCTGAATTTTACGTCAAAGAAGAGACTTTTAGTAATGCTTATTATTACATCAATAAAGCCATTAATATTGATGAAGAAAACGTGCTGTATTGGAAGCAATTGGCTTTTATTGCGCAACGCCTCAATAAGTTAGAAGAAAGTTCTTACGCTTTAAAACGTTGTCTTGAACTTGGTAATTTTGAATATGAAACTTGGTTGACACGTATCGATTTACTAGCTAAAATGAATCAGTTTGATTTAGCCTTAATGACTATAACTGAGGCTTTAGATTTTTTCCCAGATGATTTTAAATTGATTTATAGACGCGCTGGTTTACTTTTTTATATTGGAGAGCAAGATAAGGCCTTTTCTCATCTTGAAAAAGCTTTACAATTGCATACCAATTATGTGCTTTTAAGTCAAGGTTTATTTCCGCGTTTGTTTGAAGAAGATCGCGCGATGGCTTTGTTGAAAAAATATTTTAAAGACCAAACTGAATAAGCTTCTTGTTAAAATCAAGTGTTTTAAAACCCATTTGATCTTTGATATAAGCTAAGCTTTTCTCCCCATAAAAAAAGACGTGTGTCTTATCATCCTTATAGTGCCATTTCTCAAAATCTGTTTGATTTTCATGGGCTAAAAATAAACGCGTTTTACATAAGAGCTGACCGCCAGGTTTTAGCAATTGACGTAGTTTCTTGAATTCTACTTGCGGCTGATAAAAATGCTCCATGACTTCACAACACATGATAAAATCATACTTCTCTTTAAAAACCTCGGGATGGTTGTGGAAATAAGGATCATAAAGTGCAATGTTTTTAAAGCCTTTCTGTTGGAGAACATGCGTTGCAACTGGTCCTGTGCCGCAACCAAAATCTATACCTTTGGCTTGTGTTGAAAAATTTTTCTCCACAGTTTTTGTAATAGGAGAGACGAACTTTTGGTACCTTTTGTCATGAATATCATTGTTGTGCGTTTCATAGCGCATTTGTTCTTTTGCTGAATCCATATAATCTTTTGGGTGCATAAAAACTGAGCTGCATTGCTGACATCTCAAATAAGTTTTGCCAAAGGTTTCTATAAAAAAAGAAGCTTGACAATTGCACAGAGAACAGGCAAGGGTCAAGCTTAAATTATGTAGTGCGGTAGACATTTTAGAGACTTATAGTTTCCTGATTTGATCTAATTTAGTTTTCCACATATCAAGGTCTTCTTTGCGTTTTTCTATTTTAGTGTAAACGTCTTTCACCAACGGATTGTCTTTATTACTTGTTGAAAAGAACTGAAGGTTGTTTTCCAATTGATTAATTTCTGACTTTGTCTCGTCGATTTTCTTTCTCAAGAAAGATTCCTCACGTTTTATTTTCTTTGTGTCTGTTGCTTCATCAAGATCTTGCAACTTGTTTTGATATTTCATCAGCTCGGCATCTTTACGACTGATATCAATTGTTTTGAAAAGCTGATCTAAGGCACGGTTAAATTTCCCTTCTATGTAGCGTTTGTGTTGTGGGACGTAGCCGAGATTATTCCATCTGTCAATAAAGCCTTCAATCGCTTTCAGTTTTTCTTCATCTGAGCCGTTTAATTCAACAGATTTGAGTTCGTTGACAAGGTCTTTCTTCAGATTGAATGCTTCAAATTCTTCTTTATTATCCTCTTTCTTTTGACTGTGGAATTTATCAAAATAATGATTACAAGCTGCTTTAAATTCTTTCCAAATCTTATCAGAATCTTTACGAGGCACATGCCCAATCTTCTTCCAGTCTTCTTGGATTTTCTTCATTAAAGGCGTCGTCTTTTTGAAGTCTTCGCTGTCTTTATTTTCTTGAGCAAGCTTGATGAGTTCTTCTTTCTTCTCTAAATTATCGTATTGTTCTTTCTTTAAGTCTTTATAAAAGCGGTTTTTCTTACGGTTAAATTCGCGTGTCGATTTTTTAAATAAATCCCAAGTATCCTCATTATCTTTACGGGGAACTTTCCCAGCTTTAAAAAAGAGTTCTCTTAATTTTTCAATGTTCTTGATCTTTTGTTGAGCATCATTATGTGACTTGATGTCTTGATCAGCAATTTTCTGAATTTGATCAATGATATCATTTTTAACATTGAGATTGATTTCACGATCTTTATCTAATTCCTCAAAATAGTTGTTGCGTTTATCGTGGATTTTTTTAGTCGCTTCGCTGAATTTTTGCCATATATCTTCACGATATTCACGTGCAACTGGTCCGAGTTCTTCTTTCCACATCTTATGGAGAAGTTGAAGTTCTCTGAAAGCACG
>JAKDUG010000126.1 GCA_030457805.1 Psychroflexus sp. | reverse complement strand
TTTCTATTATTCTACCTTATTTGATAGTAGATTTAAAACTTTGCAACAGAACCATCTGATTTTTCTGGTCGCTGGGTTAAGTAGCGTGTAAATTGCGAGACAATCAATGATAAAAAAGGTTTATACACTTGTAGTTTGCTTTCAGGCAAGACAACATACACCCAATTTTCTTCAATATCTTGAGGACGAATGCTTTTCTCCTTATGGCTGGTTAAAGTTTTCAAAACAGGGTCTGTTGCAAAAATGACTAAGGTGTTTCGCAGTTCATTCATTAAACTAGCTAATTGTTCTGATTTAATGCCAGCTACTGCGTTGATTAAGATTTTCGTTTCTGATTTTTCACTAGAAGCAAGCTGATTGATTATTTTGTCCGCGGGGTTTGCTGTTAGAAACTCCGCAATTTCACTAAAGGACTTCTCTTCTTTAAACTCCCAGCAAGCAGAAGCTAGAATATTTTGGGCACTTTCTTTGAAATAAGGCTCTTTCATCTCGGGGGAAATCGGTATGACTGTTTTAGCTAAGTCGATTACGTCGGTATATGTTTCTAGATTAGCTAAAGGGTCATAAGCCAAAGTAGGCTCAATAAAGGACAACACTTTTTTATTTGCATGCAAATGTCCTGTTTTTACTAATAATTCAGGTTTAATGTCTACTACAAAGGCATTTCCTTGATAAGTTAGCAATGTTGGAATTAAGTTACCAGCTGTTTTTCCTGTTCCTGCACCACCAAAAATTGCAACATTTCCCTCAGCGTCGGACTTTTTGGCGATTAGACGATTTTCTTTTTTTCCTAAAACTATGCCGTTTTTATTTAATAAGTGTCCTGATTTTAAGCTAGAAAGTCCGAAAAAATGAGCTTTTCCAAGTTCTCCGTCGCTTAAAATGGCTTTTTGTGGGAAGCACCAAATTGCCCAACCGATTGCTATGTAAATGGCTACTTCAATCCCTAATTGTTCATCAAACAGAAGGAAAGGAACGGCAAAGAAAAGTAACATCCATCCAAATAAGAACCAAGCTACAAAGGTGGCTCCATTACTTTTGGAAGCACGGAAGAGCGTGTCCCGAATAAACCAGTGTACGGGAAAAATGACCGCGCGAATAGAAAATGTTCTGGGTTCGTCTTCGTTATCCACTACTACTTTTTTACGCAGAAAAACAATTCCAATTAAAGCCAGAAAAAAACCGATTAAAGTTATCATATAAGTGCCCTCCTAACGTACAAAATCTTTTTCATTGATAATTTTTTCCTGACGTTTATCCAAAGCATACGTAAATAAAGCTTCAAGCACCTTTTTTTTATCCTCATCTTCTTCATAAGAAGCAGCATTCATCAATTGCATAAGGTCCGCCTGTTCCACTTGCTTTAACAGTTTGTCTAAATTTATTTCGTTATCCATAATAAAAAGAACCTCCTTTTTGTTATTTAAAGCGCTAGTTGACATAATGTAGCCTATCCCAAGTTGCAAACACACCAATAGTTTCAAGCCTCAAAATTGTGAAAATGAATTGGTCTACTTCATTTGAACTTAAATAAGGTTGTCATAGAGCGCTTTTAAGCTCATGTTCCTTTGTGATAGTTACGCTCCCATTGAATACGCCCTCTGTTATTTCATTCTGTCTTTATTTCCAAAATTGCCACCATTTTTTGGTGCTTAACTGCTTATTTTCTTTTTCTTGTTGCAATTGAGATTCCAATTCATTAATTCGTTGGTCTTTGCTTGCTTTTTCTTCTGTTGATTCAGTGGTTGTTGCATTTTCGGTTTCTGAATTTTCAAGAGCCAACTGCTGGCGCAATGATTGGATTAATTGCTTATCGTCAACATTTAATTGCTGTTGCTGGTCCAATAATTGTTGTTGGTAGTTTAAGGCTTCTTGTAAGCTTTTTATCTGTTCATTTTTACTATGAATTTCGCTTTTAAGGTCTGAATTATATTGTTCTAAGGTGGTAACCAAGTTACCGCCAACGTTACCACCAACTTTTTCATTTTGGTTACTACTAGGTTTGCGGTCAAAACCCTTGATAAAATGGCTTTTTAGGATATGGTAACCGGCAACCGTTACCACCAACTGGTTACTAGGGTTTGCAGTATTGGTTTGCACATAATTTTCTCTAAAATCATCAGTTAATTGTTTACGAATAGCTTGTTTGCTGACGCCAAATTCTTCTGCGAGCTCTTTAATTGTTTTTCCATTTTCCATAGGTTTTATTCCTCTTCTTGTGTCCAATCATGGAGAGTAACATGCGGTAAATTATCAGCTTCTTCAAAATAAATTCGTAAGGAGCTGATTTTATTTTTTTTGCGAGCTTTTACTTTTTCTACTTTAAAGCTTTTAAAAATTTGACGGCCGTATTCATTTTTGGCTAAGAATTCACTTTTAGCTTTATTTAAAATTCGATTATCGATATCAGTCATTCGATAGCTAGCTGGAATAGAAAGCAACGAACGGAAATCGTCCATTTTTATAAACCATGCACCGTTACGCTTTTTAATGTCTCTATGAGACATTAGTTGTCGATACAATTCTTTAACATAACTGCTAGATAGTTGTGTCATGTTTTCCAATTCAAAACGAGTAAAATTAGAACCAATTGAGTTTAAAATAAATTCAAAGCGTTCACTAGCCTGAATAGTTACTGTTTTTTCTTCTTTTCTTATAAGAAAACGTTGGAATAGCCATAATTGTTCAAACTCCTTTTCGTCTTCAAATTTATAAGTTAAAGTACCTAATTTTTCAGATAAAGTTTTTAGGGCAGTATAAAATTTATCTTTTTCTCGTCGGTCATAATGCGTTAATTCTTTAAATGTTTCAAAAGAAAATGTTACTTCCTGTGTCCCTTTTCTTTTCATTTTGGAACAGATAGACCAAAATAAATCCATTTCAACTGGAGTAAAATTTCTTAAAGGTACAGTGTCAAACCCACTGTTATATCTGACTACATCGTTACTCATGATGTCCCCTCCTCATTTACGAAAAAGGTAACACATTATTAAACTACAGTCAAAAAAAAATGTATCCTTTACTGTCCATTTTTGTATCCTTTACTGTCCATTTTTGTATCCTTTACTGTCCATTTTTGTCCCCTGTACCCCCTGTTAACTCTTACTCTCCCAAAAGATACAGCAAACCTAGTAGTTTATCTTAGTAGTTTATCCTAGTAGTTTGTCTTAGTAGTTTGTCTTAGTGCGCGCGTGTCTTCTGACTTATATAGTTATATATTGTTAGTTTTAAGAAAAACATATTTTTGCATGTCCATTTTTGTATCCTTTACTTTTCTACACTCCCTATGGTCGTTGCGCAGTCGCTCCGCTCCTTTGCATTAAAGGTGTGAGAGCAAACCACTCTCACATTTTATAAAAGCTAACCCTTAACCCCTTAACAAGGAAGCCTTAGGAATGACTGTAATTGCCTACATATTAATCTTTATTGATTATTTTGTTTAATCAGTTAAAGAGATAATAAAACGTCTTTCAGACGGTCAGGGTAAACCCTAACAACCCAAAGGCAGAAAAAACCATAAGGACTAGTGAAGCACAAAAAGCTCTCATAAGCTCTGTGTGCTATTTTATTCTTTATATATATATTTGGTCGAATCAAGCGAAAAAATACGTTAGAAGCCAAAATATAGCTCCTGAAATCACTCCAGTAGGAATTACAGCATAAAGATAGTTTTTAATTTCATACCAGCTCATTTTTTGACGGGTTCGGTCGATTTGTCCTGATAAGCGATTAGCGACTTGGTCCATGGTCTCGTTCACGTTCTTTTCTAGTTGGTTGCTGAGATTTTTCAAGGTTTCGTTGTTGTTTTTCTGGTTGCTGTTTATCTTTTTCAGCACTTCGACGGTCTTCTGATTGAGATTTTCGGTCTGTTTCTGAAATTGGTCGTAAGCGTTTTGTAAGGTCTGTTCCAACTGTTTGTTGTTCTTCTCGTTGCTTTGCGACAAGCTGGTCAAGGTCGTTTGAAAGGCTTGATTGACTTCTTGACTGGTCTGTTCGATTTGTTTCAGTTGCTGGTCTAGGGCTGTTTTGGCTGTCGATTGTAGCTGAATCTGTGTTCCTTGATAGTTCCGTAGTTCGGTTAGGGTTTGATTGATTTCTTTCAGGTCTTGCTGTATCTGGGGTTGAGGTATCTCGGTTTGTTTCTTGGTATTGTTCTTGTCGTCGCTCCAACTCATGATAAATCGTCTCCTTTTCATAATCGGTGCCTAACTTTGTTCCTCGAGTTTTGTAATTCGTCCCTATTAGCTGATATGTGAGGCCTTTTCCTCTTTCCCATACATCTATCGCTTTTTGTTTTAAATCGTCTCTAAATGCCTGAAAATCACGAATAAGAGGATTTCCCATTGTTTCATCAACGGAATGCCTGATTTGGTCTTTCCATGTCGATTGCCCTCGTTCTGTCATTTTAATTTCTGCCATGGAACGTTTTTCTGTACGGTTAGGGTCAGGTTGGGTCACTTCTAGTCCGTGCTGTTCTACAATTTCATCGGTATTATGAACTAGTCTATCGCGAAATTCATGCCAATCGCCATGCATTTTTTTCCCTGTTTCTAGGTCGATTGCTCCAATGACGGCATGAATGTGTAAAGAATCCGTATCGATATGTTCATAAAGCGCTATTTGCTGATTGGGATAAGTTTTTTCATAAACTTCTTTAGCAATATCTAATGTTTTTTGCTGGTCCGTTTCATTTTGTGGGTCAAATTCTTTCGGACTAAATGCAATACGGCTTGCATAAGCTTGCGTTTTTCCCGTGTTTCCGTAAACTTCACGTACTTGTTTTAACTCACTTTTCGCATAATCAACATCAAGATTGACCCCGTCTTTTAATACGGCACGTTTTTCTGCATAGTTGATAAGCCGAGAAGCACTATTTGAACGTTTTATGTGAGTTGTTGCCATACTTGAGCCACCTCATTTTTTAATTCTTGCAATGATTGCTTATCGACTGTTCCGCCTTGGTTGGCATGTTTGGCTAACTGGTTTAAATTGCCCCCTATTTTTGCTAATTGACGGGCAATTTCTTGGCTATCTTCTGCTTTGATTTTGGGTGCAACTACCCTAGCCCCTTGTGCCTTCTTTTTGACAAAAGCAGGCACAGAAATATTCAAAGTTTCCGCTGATTGCTCCAACTTTGAATATTCCTGTTCGCTCACTCGAAAATTGATTTGTTTCTGTTCTTTTCGATTGGGTTTATTGTTGGTTGTCTGGCTAGCCATATTTCGTTGTTCGCTCACAAATCCCACCCCCTTAGACCTGCCGGTCAAATAAAGTCGTTTCTCAAAGGTCGTGAAAACCTTTGGTTTTCTACTCCCAATGATAAACGACTTTAAGGGGTTTGGCAAGCAACCCATATGATAGCCACAAGGTGGCTCATATGGTGCTTGCAAAGGGGAGCTAGCGCTCGCCCCTTGACCCCCTAGCTTGCTCCACAATGACAAAATGTCTCGCCTTTTGGCTAGCCACTTTTTGTCAAAGCTCCGCTATTTTTCTTTTGCTTTTTAGCAAAAGAAGTCTATCCGACGGAGGCTGTCTGCCGAATTATTTTGCATAATAAGCATGATTTCATCAAGACCAGTTTTGCACTGGAGGCATGCTTTCAGCAGGAGCATTTCATGCGGACGTGAAAATTCTTCACGTTCGCTTGTGCCGTGGAATTCAGCGGTTGTTTTTCCTGCATGTCTGGAACTGCATTTTTGACAGTTCCGCTCGTGCCAAAGGATTAACTAGTTTCCGCAACGGTTTCTTGCGGATTTCCGATTTTCAGATTTCCGCTTGTATCAAGGGTTTTAACGAACTTTCGCGAAGGTTTCTTTTTGACATCTTCGCTTGTGCCAAGGGATTTAGTTGTTTTTTTAATTATCCTTGATTGACAAGCGATTTCATACGATTGTTTTTAAACCAATATGCTTTGTCTACTCTAGTTACGCCAAGATTGTAAGCATATAAAATTGGTTGTTTGAGGGTAGCAAAATCTTCAGGACGAATCAGTGGAACGGATTGCGGGTTATAAGAAGTCGCTCCACCGCTTCCACGATTACGACTTTTAATGACAGCGGTTTTAGCTCCTGCTCTTTCTGAAAAATATTTTTGACTAGTATTGTCTAAAGCATTGTGAACTACTACATAGTGCATATTATCCATAATCACTTTACGTCCGTTTTCTTGGTAAATTTTATCTAATTGGGCAAGTGATTGAAGTAATATCATCACAGAAACATTTCGCGACCGTAAAGTTGAAATGGCGTCAGTAAAGGCTGGCATATAGACGAGTCTAGGGAATTCATCAAGAGCCAATAAGATAGGATCTGATTGGTTCTGTTGCAAAGTTTTAAATAAAGAATAAAATCCCTTACGGTATCTATGAT
>JAKDUG010000125.1 GCA_030457805.1 Psychroflexus sp. | reverse complement strand
CAGCAAGCCCTGGTCGTCCTGAAAGAAGCGGCACAGGCGGTTGGGATCAAAGATAATATTGGCACGCATAGTTTACGGAAAACCTGGGGCTATCATGCCTGGAAAAATGGGTTTAACCCAGCCTTAATCATGGAAACCCTCAATCACAGCAA
The DNA here is from genome assembly GCA_030457805.1 of Psychroflexus sp. Taxonomy (GTDB): domain Bacteria; phylum Bacteroidota; class Bacteroidia; order Flavobacteriales; family Flavobacteriaceae; genus Psychroflexus. The sequence continues at coordinate 6,220 of JAKDUG010000125.1, read as the reverse complement.
CCTGGCCGTCACCAAACGTTATTTAGGGATCCGCCAAGATGATATCAATGATTTATATGGCCAGTTAAACCTCTAATATAAAAAAATGGTCGTCACTTTTCAAAAATAAATAAATCATGGTATGATATGCGGGATGAGACGCTTGATGATACGCATGGTACGCATAGTTGCGCAGTGATGATACGCGCGTATCATCACGAACAAGGTGTGAAGGATGGAGTATTCTATGACAGAAAAACGCTATACGATATTGGATTTGTCAGAGCAATTCAATCAAAGTAAACAGACGATTAGGCGCAGGGTTGAGCGATTAAATATAAAGGCTGTTAACCGAAAGATGCGCGAGTTCCCTAATGACCCTTTGCAATATGATCAAGCTGCTTTCAATAAATTAGCGGAAGTATTCGGTTTTAATAACAATGATGCGCACATCAATGATGATACGCGGCGATACGCACCGTTGCACAGTGATGATACGCAAAGTTGCACAGAAAATGATGCGCATTTAAAAGAAAAAGAAGAAAAAATTGTTCTTCTCGAACGCGAATTAGCTTACTCAAAAGAAAAATTGACGACGGCCGAAAAAGAGAAAGAGCAATTACTTCAATTATTAGATCAGCAGCAACAACTAACTCTCCAAGCCAATCGCCAGATCGAACAATTACAACTAGCTTTTACTCAAAAAAACAAGGAGCCGTTTGAAAGAAAAGCAGACGACCCTGCTTCGGGCGATCCCGATAAAAAACAGGCGGAAGCGTCTGAACAAAAACAGAAAAAAGGCTTTTTTAGTCGTTTTTTTGGCCAATAAAGAGTTAAAATCACGTAGAAAATAGTAATGATGCAAAGGACTAAGAAAATCTTTTATGCTTTTCTACGGTCAATTACTTTATGGTTAAATAGAACTTTTTGAAACTGCTCTTTACCTTGTTTTTTTAAAAAAATAGCCAAAGCCTATAATTTTTGATAAATGTCTTCAAACAATTCTTTGTTGTATGAGAATAGATAATCAAATGCTTCTATATCTTCATTGCTAGGAATTTGCGGCTTCACGTTCATTTCATAGTCATACTGCAGCGCTTCTTTTTTGCTGCTTAATTGGGTGAGCAACTGTAACGGGACAGCTTTCAGTTCAAATATCTTTTTCAAGATATAGAAATTTTTTGGATCAAGCACTTCTTCTCTCAGATCAATAAACTTATGGTGCGTTAATGTCTTATAAATATCATATAAATCCCTGGCTCGTACGCGAGAAGAGGTCAATGGGTAGTCATCAAGTTGCTGACAAGAGGCTCTCATCTTTTCGTAAACAATCATCAAAGGACTATACAGATAAATAGTTGTATCCTTTATGTCCTTTGCTTCTTTATGTTCGGTATATTCATCAAAACTGATGTCAATTTCTATTTTTTTAGTCCCATCTATAAGTGCTTCGGCGTATTTATTTAAATTATCTTCTTTATTTGAAATTTTCTCTTGGTACTTTTGTTTATCAATGATGCTGAACGTGATCGAATAACCTCCCCAAAAAGGCGGCAAGTTATCTTTTCTTTTTTTAGGTTTATCTTTAAAAGAAAAAGCGTTAACCAAATAACCTTTGCTCTCAAAACTCTTGGTTAAGGCATCTTTTAATAAGCGCCCTTCCTTTTCTTCAGTAAATCGGATTTCTTCACGGATAGAGAAATCAAGATCTTGAGATTGCCGACTTGTGATACCATGCATTCTTAATGCATTCCCACCTTTTAGTACAAGCACATCAACTAAATCTTCTTCCAGATAAATTGCTTTCAAAATAGTATCTCTAATAGCATTCGGATCCACTTAAACACCCTCACTTTCATCTTTTATTATATATTTTTGTTCATCGTGACACAAGAGCTATGGTATATATACCATAGCTCTCTTTACACTAACCGTTTAACACGGTAAACTGTAAGGGATAATATCCATATCCAAAGTAAGCTATCAACGCGAGGTGATTGTCATGGTATTGAGTCTTACAGATATTGAAACAGTATTAGTTGAGAATGGGTTAAAAAAAGATATTTACCGTTTGATCAAATACTCGGATGAAGTTAAAACAAAAGCCATCGAAGAAGGAAACATCTTAAATCGAAGTACGATTATTAAGATACTCAGAGGGTTAAAAGAAGAAGATAAAATAGTTGAACGTACCTCTAATTCAAATTTTGTTAAGTATCTAGTAAATATATTGCACATGTTTGAAGAAATTACGATTTTTGATGAGAAAAGGGGAACGACCTTAACCAGGTATGTCGCAACGTATACACCTGTATCAGCATATGAAATTGCTTTATCTTTATTATCTAAATCTTTCTTATCACACTACAGCAGCTTATATATTAATGATCTAACTATTAATGATCCCAAAGATATTTATATTAATAAAGAACAATCAAAAAAGTCGCCTGCACATCATCCTGGAAATATAACTCAGGGGAGAGTGGATTATGCCTTCTCAAAAAAAATGCGTACCACCACAATGAATTATAATTTTCAGTATCACGAAAAGTTTTATCGTGTCCATGTTTTAAATTCAAAAAATACAAATAATACTGGGGTTGTCCGTAAACAGCCCCTTGCCTTTTCCAAAAAAGTCCCAACGACAAATTTAGAGAGAACGTTGATTGATATTGTGGTTAGACCTAAATACAGTGGTGGCGTCAAAGAGATCTCAGATGCTTATCTGCGAGCTAAAGAGTATATCGATATTGATAAATTAGTACAGTATTTAAAAAAATTCAATTATGCTTACCCTTACTACAAAGCAGTATTGTTTTTTCTTGAGTCTGCCGACTATGATTCGACGTCTCTTGACAGATTTAAAAAAAATTTTTTAGCAGATGCAAATGATGATATAACCTTTTACTTGGATTATCAAATCATTGAAAAGCGTTTAAACAAACAGATCGGCATTTACTATCCTTCTTTTTTGGATGATTAAGAAAATAGAATACTAGAGTGATTTGTGTTCTTAGATTTTTCAGCTGGCCACTCCTTTTTTTTCCCCTGATACACCCTTCAAACAGTATTTGATCGTGCGTGCTAACAACAGGATAAAAGAACAGATACATGGCGATATATTAAACGCATTTTTCTTCTAATACAACATAAAAAAGACTGAGTAGTCTATCTCAGTCTTTTTTATCGCTTTGAATTATGTTTCATCAGCGCATGATAGATTTCTTTTTGGATTTCCTGCATGTGTTTTTTCAGTATGTCCATGTCTACAACGTCCATACTCTTATGTTGCTGCGCCAGTCGAGCCAACTGATTAATGTTTGCACCGATTTTGTTCACTTCGTAAACCAGGTCTCTTAAATTGGCGTCGTCATTGATAATGATGTAATTATTTAACACTGCGTCACGAATAAACGCACTGCGATTCGTCATTGGATACTGACTAAACCGTTCATTGAATCGAGCCAACTCTTCATCTGACAGATCAAAAACGAGGCGGTTGTTTCGTTTCAAAGGGCGATTTAATTTAGTTACCATTTTTTTCTCCTTTCGTTTTTCTTGTTTTATTCCCCTGTTGGAAACAGGGCAAGGGCAGACGCTTCAAAAAACCAAGGGGCTTTTTTGAGCGTTCGGGTATTAGGGGGACACCCCTAACAAGTGACAAATGTATACATTTGTCGGTGCTTGCTAAACCTAAAAGAGAGAATAACCGTCGAATCCTGTTGCGCCTTTTTGACTGACGGTTATTTTTCCTCCGGTCTTTTTTCATCATTGCGATTATTCAGAGTGAAAAAATGACTGTTGTTTACATTAAATAAAATAAATAAATAAAAAACAAACCCAAAAGACCATCTGAGAGCGCGGCACCTTTATATCCATTTACATATTCCACGATCCCAAACAGAAATAAAAACACTAGGGCAATGATTTGAACATAGGGTATCACCGAAAATGTCGAAAAAATAATAGTCGCCATTACGAAAGGTAAGAAGAGAAAAAAGAGCCGACGGCGCACAGCAGTAATTTCTGTGATATCTAACTTTGTCCATTTGTTTAACATGATACGATTCCTTTTAAACAATTATTATTGACCAGCATCAACGAATAATCCCTTTAAATCTTTTAAACCGCTCGATTCTATGGATTTAAACATCTTGAATAGGTAAATATACTCTAACGAGTTAAAAGCGCTTAAAACGCAAAAAACAAGTTCTAAATGATATGCTGATCCTCGACGCAGTACAACAGGGTGATCGTTTTTCTTTAACCCATTATAACGTTTTTATGTATCCTTTGTCGCACTCAAACGCATAATCTCGCCTATTGCCGGTGATCCCGACCATCTGTATTGTTGCCTATTTCAAACTATGGTATACTAAACATGCGATAACGAAATAACGTCTAGTGGACGACACAAAGCCGCACCTACTGAGAATAGGTGCGGCTTTTTTTTGCGTTCGCTGCGATGACGAACGTGTGAGTTAGACAGCAACTTGCACGTTACCGCTAATCCTCTAACCAATGATCAACCAATATTAAAATCAGTCCCACAAATAGTGGTGCGATAACTAACGAAATAACGTCTTGCATGAACAACACCCCCTCTGGGGGCAAGCTGCCATGATTAAACATAACATAGTCATCGATCCCTTGAATAGATAATCCGTATAAAGAGCCATTATTTTTGTTTTTCTGCTCTGGGGTATGTAGGGCTTGCCCTGCACGAACGAAGTGAGCCCATAACAGAGCCGTGCTGCTCAAAAGAACGCGTAAGACGCTGTTTATACTGGTTTTAACCTAAACCCCTGGCTTCCTTAATTACGGAGCGTAGCGACTGTTTTTGAGGGTTTCAATGGTCTACGCTTGCGAAGCAAGGGATCCTTATTTTTTTATGTTTTACTTTTCAAAGGCTTGCGTTAGCAAGGCGTCCTTTTATTTGTTCTTTTTGCTGTTTAAATTTAATTTTTATAGCGAAAAAATAGGTGAGTATGGCTCGAATAATTTTAGAGTGAACTGTTTATATATGTTTAATAATAATGTTTAAGTAATGTTTAGAGATTTTTAACCCTTACTCTCCCAAGAGGTTATGAGGTGTTTAAGGAGTACAAATGTGACTTCAAAGGAGTACAAATGTGACTTCAAAGGAGTACAAATGTGACTTCAAAGGAGTACAAATGTGACTTTAAGGAGTGCTTAAATAGCTTTACTCCTTAAATCGTTTTTTATATGATGTATGTAAATTGAGTGAAGGAGTTCTTTTTATGAATAGAATGACAAAATACAGAAATGAACTTAATACTGTTCCCATGCGAAGTTGGACATCTGAAGAGCAAGATTTTTTCTTTGCAATCATCACAGAAGCTCGGAATAAAGGAACAGGGCTTCTTAAATTTAATAAGGCTGATTTGACACAGTTGGCTAACTATTCTGATAGATACAACAAACGTTTTGTTAACGTCGTTGAATCTCTGGGGAGAAAAATCGCCGAAATGAATTATTATGAGAAAAAGAAAAATTCGTTTAAGATAATGAATTTATTCCAACGATTTGAAGTAGAATGGTCAGATGATTACTCTGAAATGCACGCAGAGGTGCGAGTTTCGGAGGACTTTGAGTATATTTTAAATAAACTAGAAGCCAATTTTACACAATTCGAATTACAGCAATTCACGAATATTCGTTCAACATATGCTAAAGAAATGTTCAAAAAATTGAAGCAGTGGCGAACAGTTGGAAAAAAAGAGTACTCGATCGATATGTTTAGAGAAATGCTTCAAATACCTGAAAGTTACCGTGCTACTGATATAAATCAAGTGGTTTTAAGACCAATTATAAGCGAACTTTCAAACTATTTTTTAGGTTTGAAGGTCAAACCAATTAAAGCCAGAAAACGAGGAAACCCAATAACTGCTTATGAATTTTCCTGGAAAGCAGAAAGTACAGAACGTTGGAACAAAAATAAATATGAAAAGGAAAACAATCAGACAAAATCTTATGATCACGAAACTCTTCCTGAGTGGGCAAAAAACGATTATATACCAGAACCAGATGCACTCTTGCCATCAGAAGAACAAGCTAAATTCTTAGCCAAGCTAGAACAAATAAGGAAGAATAATAACTCTGAAAACTGAGTTTGTCATAATAAGAATTGAGCAAAACTCAAGAAAAATACATTAAATGTAAATCTTTTGATTTTGAGGTATCATAAAAATTAGTTAGTGAACATTAGTTTAAAAAGAGA
>JAKDUG010000124.1 GCA_030457805.1 Psychroflexus sp. | reverse complement strand
CTCAAAATCAATTTAAGATTATGTTTGATAGTTTAAGCGATAAGTTAGATAAGGCCTTTCATGTTCTCAAGGGTCACGGGCAGATTACTGAGGTTAATGTAGCAGAAACATTAAAGGAAGTTCGAAGAGCTTTAGTCGATGCCGATGTAAACTTTAAAATTGCAAAGAATTTTACAAACACGGTAAAAGAAGAAGCACTTGGGCAAGATGTTTTAAACACATTAAAGCCTAACCAAATGATGGTCAAGATCGTTAAAGATGAATTGACCAGGTTGATGGGGGGTGATGCTGAAGGCGTCGACCTCAGTGGACAGCCAAGTGTGATTTTAATGTCAGGATTACAGGGATCAGGGAAAACAACCTTCTCTGGTAAATTAGCAAACTATCTTAAAAATAAACAAACAAAGAAACCTTTATTAGTTGCCTGTGATGTTTATCGTCCTGCGGCAATTGATCAGCTTCACGTTGTTGGAGAACAAATAAATGTTGAGGTTTTCTCTAATAAAGAAGAGAAAAATCCAGTCAAAATTGCGAAAGATGCAATTGCACATGCAAAAGAAAATGGCCATAATGTGGTGATTCTCGATACCGCAGGTCGTTTGGCAATTGATCAGCAGATGATGGATGAAATTTCTGACATCCATAAAACGGTTCAACCCCAAGAAACACTTTTCGTCGTTGATGCAATGACGGGGCAGGACGCTGTCAATACGGCAAAAGCCTTTAATGATGTTTTGGATTTTGACGGTGTCATCCTGACAAAACTGGATGGTGATACGCGTGGTGGTGCCGCTATTTCTATTAAATCTGTTGTAGATAAACCTATTAAATTTATCGGAACAGGGGAGAAAATGGACGCGATTGATGTGTTTCACCCTTCGCGAATGGCAGATCGTATTCTTGGAATGGGAGATGTCGTTTCACTTGTTGAAAGAGCTCAAGAACAATATGATGAGGAAGAAGCGAGAAAGCTTCAGAAGAAAATTGCCAAAAATAAATTTGGTTTTGATGACTTCCTAAAGCAAATCCAACAAGTCAAGAAAATGGGGAGCATGAAGGACTTGATGGGAATGATTCCTGGTGCTGGTAAAATGATGAAAAATATGGATATCGACGATGATGCTTTTAAGCATATCGAAGCCATCATCCATTCCATGACGCCTGATGAACGCTCAAATCCGAATCTGATCAATGCGAGTCGTAAACGCCGTATTGGTAGTGGTTCCGGGACTTCAGTTCAGGAAGTTAATCAGCTTTTAAAACAGTTTGGCCAAATGAGCAAGATGATGAAAATGATGCAAGGCGGCGGCGGAGAAAAGATGATGCAGATGATGAAAAATATGAAACAATAACTCTCTATAAATAAAACACAACATGACAATTTTAGACGGCAAAAAAGCGAGTAATGACATCAAAAATGAAATCAAAGCTGATGTCGATAGAATGATTTCTAAGAATGAAAAAGTCCCTCACTTGGCGGCTGTTCTCGTCGGGAATGATGGTGCGAGCATGACTTACGTCAATAGTAAAGTGAAAGCTTGTGAGCGAGTTGGTTTTAAATCATCTCTAGTTAAATTGTCAAGTACAATCAGTGAAGTAGAGCTTTTAGATCAAATTAAAAAGCTCAATGCAGATGATGATATTGATGGCTTTATTGTTCAGTTGCCTCTACCTAAACAAATCGATACACAAAAAGTATTGATGAGTGTTGATCCTGATAAAGATGTCGATGGTTTTCATCCCACAAACTTCGGGAAAATGGCTTTGGATATGACAAGCTTTATTCCGGCAACGCCATTTGGTATCTTAGAGCTTTTAGAGCGTTATCAAGTTGAAACAAATGGAAAGCATACTGTTGTGATCGGCCGTAGCCATATCGTTGGCAGACCGATGAGTATCTTGATGGGCCGCAAAGGTTTCCCAGGAAATTCAACGGTGACATTGACACATAGTCATACAAAGAATATCACACAAATTATCAGTCAAGCCGATATCATTATCTCTGCGCTTGGAAAGCCACATTTTCTAAAAGCCGAAATGGTGAAAGATGATGCCGTTGTGATTGATGTTGGCATCACACGTGTGCCAGATGAAAATTCAAAGAAAGGTTACCGCATTACTGGTGATGTTGACTATGAGAATGTCAGTAAAAAAGCATCATTTATTACACCAGTTCCTGGAGGCGTAGGGCCTATGACAATTGCGATGTTGCTCAAAAACACATTGTTGGCACGCGAACTACACAGACTGCGTCAAAAAGAATAATTTGAATATTAGTCAATAGTCAGTTCAGTCGTTTTCGATTGAGACTTTGCCCATTCTCTGTAATTTTCAATATCATCACCGATAAACTTTAAAGCAAAGTTGACTATGGTGATGTCGTCTAAATAGCCGACAAAAGGAATAAAGTCAGGTATCAGGTCAAGTGGATTCAGAATGTATAAAAGACTAAAAGCAATAGCGGAAACCGTCTTCCAAGGGAGGTTAGTATAGTGCCCGTTTTTGTAATCTAATAGCATTCTGAGAAGTGTTTTGACATCTTCTTTCAAAGGTGCCCAACTTCTATTTCTGATTTTATCAAGAATACCTTCAGATTCGTTAACTGCCTTATTGACGTCTTCTTCTGAGACTTTTTCGGACTCAGTAGAAAAGTAGTTTTCATCAACTTTCTTGTTCTGGGATGTCTTCATCAAGTTCTTTTTTCTGTTTAATATTTTCTATTTCGCCGTACTCTTTTTTGTAAATCGTCACGATTAAGAAAAAGAGTGACAGTAATAAAGGACCAAAAATCAAGCCAATAAATCCAAAGAGTGGGACACCAATTACAACACCAATAAGTGTGATCAAAGGATGCTCATTTGCCATGCGTTTAAGGACGAAAAGCCTGACTAAGTTGTCCGAGGAGCCAACAACGACAAAGCCATAAATAATCATGCCTATCGCTGCGCCAGTATCACCTTGATAGGCCAATAAAATTGTTGCAGGAATAATACCTATGGCCGTTCCTACAATCGGAATCATAGAGCCGATGGCGGTAATAACAAACCAAAAAAGAGGTTCAGGAACGCCAAAAATCCAAAAACCAATCAGGGAAATTAAACCTTGAAATAAGGCGACAAGCGGAATTCCAATGGCATTCGCTTTTACTTTTTTGCCAGATTCTTTTGCAATCAGCAGAAGATTATCTGATCCGATCGGAATGTATGTTTCTAAAGAACGAGACAAGCGCTCTTGATTGAGTAACATATAATAAAGCAGAAAGTACATCAAACTAATGGCGATAAATACTTGGAAAGTACTTCCTGCTAAGCCTTGTAAGTTGTCTGACAACCATGAAGTGATTGTGCTTGGATCTAGACCCGCTGCAATTTTATAGCCAGTCAGATTTTCTAATTCTGCGATTTGAGCGTTGAGTGCATTGATTAAACGTTCTGAATTGGCAGACACTTTGCTGATTTTAGAGCTAAGCATCCAACCCACACCTAAAAAAGGAAGTAGGATTAGTATAAAAGATGACACTAAAAGAATGGTGACTGATAGTGTTTCACTCATTCCTCTTTTTAACATTTTTTGCATCAATTTACGCAGTAAAACGTAAAATGTGATTGCACCTAAAAAACCAGAGAGATAAGGAATGATCTCCATGAAAATCAACCCGCCCAAGGTGATGATTAAAAATAGAATAAAAAGCTGGCGGACAAGTCTTGGTGAGAGTGGTTTCATTTATTTTTCGAATAGCTGATTCATGTTTCTAAAGCTTTTAAATTCTAAAGTATTGCCACTTGGATCCTTAAAAAACATTGTTTTTTGTTCCCCAGGCTCATCTTTAAATCGTGTAGAAGGTGCAATAATAAAGTTTATATTTTTGCTTTCTAAATCAGTTGCAAATTTTTCAAAAATATGCCAAGGTAAGACCACACCAAAATGTGGAATCGGGACTTCATGCGTATCCACATGTCCTGAAGTTTCTTGAAAATTGTAGCTCTGACTTTCGTGAATCACCAATTGGTGTCCGAAGAAGTTATAATCGACCCAATCTGCGCTACTTCTGCCTTCTTCGCAGTTTAAAACCTCAGTATAGAAATTCCTACTTTCTGCTAAATCTCTAACAGGTATGGCAAGATGAAATGGTGTGATATTTTTCATAGCTCTTCAATTTGAATTTTAAAAATAGATATATTTTTTCTAAACCTGTGCTTAAAATTCTTGTTTTTCATCAGACTGACGTCAAGAGGGCTAAGGTTTTTTGATGAAATAAATCACTTTGTCGTCCACTTTTGAATTGTAAAGCGAATGTCCAAAACCTTCACTGATATACAGTTCGCCGTTTTTGAGAGATTCATGAATTTTATAGGCCGAAGAAACTCGTGCTATTCGGTCTGTTTTATCATGGATAACGAGTGTTTCTGCGGTCAGATCTTTAGCGAATTGAGCCATTGAAAATTCTGCGTAAGAAAACCCGAACTTGTCTTTAAAAAACAATTCTAACGCATTGATGAAATTGTCGTTTAAGCCTAAGATGCGTTGGTAGTCATTGACAATATCTAGCATTTCACATGGCGCACCCAGGAGTACATTTTTCTTGATGTTTTGATTGCCGTAAAGTGATTGATTGTAAATAACAGCCATCGCTCCCATGCTGTGGCCAACAAGATAATCAGGTTGGTACTTTTTAATCACATCTTTGAGGACTTTTGCATAAAGTGGAACGTGGAGCATTTTTCCTTCAGAAAAACCATGTGCAGGCGCATCGAAAGCATAAATATCATAAGCCTGTTTTTGGAATTTTTCAATGAGGTTTTTCCAGCGATTCGTGTTGCTATCCCACCCGTGAATAAACAAAAGGCGAGGCCCAGAATTCTCCCAGTGATAAACCTGAATTTTGTGCCCATTCGAAGTTATGACCTCTTTTTTGTGAGCAGTCAAAAACTCAGTTTGATGTGGTTTGACGTCACCACGTCGCGGTGTTGCAAAAAGAGCATAGGCATTTTTTAAAGCCTTACTTTTGTTGATGTGTAGTTGTACTTTTAACTTAAGACCGATAAGTTTCGGTATATATTTATCGAGCTTTTTCTTCATTGATACTATCGTTAATAAGGTCTATTGTTGCATTTTCATCGTACCAGCCTAAAATCTCAATGGCATCATCAGCGTAATTTTCAAACCACAATTGCAGAATGCGTCTCAGACTTCTGTAATCTGTCGAAAACGCATGAAAATTTTCAGCTGAGATGATGCTGAGTTGCTTATCTTTAGGAATGCCAATAATTTTGATGTCTAATTCACCTTGATCGCGCAATTTAAGATATCCGATTGGTTTGAATTGAACAGTTGTGCCAGTTTTAAGCTTTTTGCTCAGCAGCATAACATCTAAAGCATCGCCGTCACCACCTTCTTTTTTGGATTGTACTGTGTGAGGAATAAAACCGTAATTGGCTGGATAACCCAAATAATTGATGTGGCGTTCTTCTCCGTTTTTTTGATCGACTTCAAAATTCTGTCGCTTTTTGTTGTACTCAATTTTGGCGTGTGTTCCACTTGGGATTTCAACCAGCATCTGGAAAGTATCCGCAGATACTTTCGGCTGTATTTGCGCTAATGACACTTTCTTTTGGCAGCCGATGACTACAAAAAAAAGAAGTGACAATGCTACAATTCGGTTTTGTTTCATGTAATTACTCCTCAGTGAAGCTAAACCAGAAATACTTGAATGGCGCGTCGTCCGGAATTTGTGTTTGACTTATTTGTTCAGACGAATCGTGTCTTAAAGAACTTGGTAGGTGTTTTTTATCAATGACGACATAAACTCCTGAGTCCTCAATATCAACAATGATATTTTTAAGGCTGTTTTGAATGTTTTTGATTTTATAGTTCTTTGCTAAATCCTTGAAGGTGCCATCAGCGTGGAGACCTTCTGCAGTTTTGTATGCAGGATTCAAAATTTGAATTTCACTGATATGGGTTGTACTGTCTTTAGATTTTCGCGGCTGAATTTTGAGAGAAAGTTCTCCCTTGTGGTAGATGTAAATGTCGTTATGAGAGCTGCGGAATCTATTTTCTAAATCCGGCTTCACAATTGAATCCTCTGCAAAAATGGCGTCCAATTCATTGATCTCTGTCGTCGCTTCTATTGGACCCACCTTGTTTTTCTGAATTTTAAAAGTAGCCTTGCTGTCGTCACAAGATGCAAAAATGATAAAACTCAAAACAAGACCTAACTGCGTTATTTTTTTCATGTTTAATTTTTTTCAAAAATAATGAATATTGCGGTATGAGATAACTTTATCATAAAAATATTGACCTTGGTTAGGTTTCGCTCAAGCATGCAAGAAATAATATTTATCTTTGCAGCATGTTGAAAAAAGAGATCGAAAACTTAGTTGATAAAGGC
>JAKDUG010000123.1 GCA_030457805.1 Psychroflexus sp. | reverse complement strand
CAGACATTGCATCAAGAGTAAAAGCAATTATCGTTGACAAGCTAGGTGTTGACGAGAATGAAGTTGTTAATGAAGCTAGCTTTACAAACGACTTAGGTGCGGATTCTTTAGACACCGTAGAGTTAATTATGGAGTTTGAAAAAGAATTTGATATTCAAATCCCAGACGATCAAGCAGAAAACATTTCAACTGTAGGTCAGGCTGTGGATTATATCGAAAAAGCAAAATAATAAAAGATTTCATGGAACTTAAGCGTGTTGTTGTTACAGGTCTTGGTGCACTGACGCCAATTGGGAATTCTATCTCAGAATATTGGGAAGGATTGTCTTCTGGTAGAAGCGGTGCTGCGCCTATCACTCATTTTGATGCAGAGCACTTCAAAACTAAGTTCGCTTGTGAAATCAAAGATTTCGATACCAAAGCTTATTTTGGTAGAAAAGAGCTAAGGCGCCTAGATAAATTTGCCCAATATGCCATCATTGCTTCTGATGAAGCAATAGCAGACTCTGGAATCGACTTAGATAATGTCGATAAGTACAGAGTTGGTGTGATATGGGGCGCTGGAATCGGCGGCTTAGAAACTTTTCAGAATGAAGTTTTAAATTTTGCAAACGGTGACGGTACACCGCGGTTTAACCCATTTTTTATTCCGAAAATGATTGCGGATATTGCCCCTGGCAACATCTCTATCAAACACGGATTTATGGGGCCTAACTATGCAACAGTTTCAGCTTGTGCTTCTTCTGCCAATGCGATGATCGATGCGCTCAACACCATTAGGTTAGGTGACAGTGATGTCATTGTGACTGGTGGTAGTGAAGCTGCTGTGACTCAAGCAGGAATGGGCGGATTTAATGCAATGCATGCTTTATCGACTCGAAATGATGATCCAGAAACAGCCTCTAGACCATTTGATGCAACTCGTGATGGGTTTGTTTTAGGTGAAGGCTCGGGAGCATTAATTCTCGAAGAGTATGAGCACGCAAAAGCACGTGGCGCAAAGATTTATGCAGAAGTAGTTGGGGGTGGCCTCTCTGCTGATGCACATCACATGACTGCTCCTCACCCAGAGGGAAAAGGCGTTGTGGCAGTGATGAAAAATTGCCTTAGAAATGCAGGGCTTAAACCAGAGGATATCGATGCGATCAACACACACGGAACATCTACACCTTTGGGCGATGTTGCCGAGTTGAAAGCAATCAAAGAAGTCTTTGGTGAGCACGCCAAAAATATTAATATCAACTCAACAAAATCGATGACGGGTCATTTGTTGGGAGCAGCTGGTGCTATTGAAGCAATATCTTCAATTTTGTCGATGCAGCACAGCCTTGTGCCGCCGACAATTAATCACACTACTGTTGATGAGAATATAGATGCGGAGCTCAACTTGACCTTAAATAAAGCTCAAAAACGCGATGTCAAAGTAGCGATGAGCAATACTTTTGGTTTTGGTGGTCATAACGCTTGTGTGGCGTTTAAAAAATGTGATTAGTATTCATCATATGATATGAACTTTATCAATAAATTATTTGGAAAATCCCGTTCAAATCCGAACGGGATTTTTTATGAAAATCTCCAAAAAATAATTGGCTTTAAACCTCGTGATTATAGTCATTACTTTCGCGCCTTTACGCATGCTTCAATGCAGGAAAAGGAGGCGGATGGTACTGATGTGAATTATGAACGTCTAGAGTTTTTGGGAGATTCAGTTCTCAATACAGTTATTTCAGGGTATTTGTTTAAAAATGCGCCACAAGGAAATGAAGGTTATCTGACCGTAATGCGTTCGAAAATTGTGAGCCGAAAACACCTCAATCACATCGGTGAAGAGTTGGGACTTCTGCAATTATTGATGCGTAAGATCCCCGATCATCAATTGGGTAAAAGTATTACTGGAAATCTTTTTGAGTCGCTTATTGGAGCTATCTATCTGGATCGTGGGTATGTGTTTTCTGAAAAATTCATTCACAAGTGTCTCATTGAGGAATACGTCAAATTAGATGAACTTGAAAAACGCGTCACAAGCTATAAAAGTCTGGTGATCAAATGGTGTCAGAAAAATAAGTACGATTTCAATTTTTGCACCAAATCCGATGATGGCTGTGATGAACAACAGCATTTCTCAGTTTGTTTCTACATTGATAACGAGATCGTTTCAAAGGCTCGCGAAACTTCCAAAAAAAGAGCCGAAGAGAAAGCAGCTAAACGTGCCTATTATGCGCTGCAAAATAGAATAAAGACGCGCGAACTGAATATCTAAATTTTCACTTTGGTTTAAGTATAGTTTAACCATAAGAATGTCTTAAGAACAAACAAATTTCGTATATTTATTTGTTGATATGCTAGGCGCATCTTGTGACTTGCTGATGCTTAAATTCTTCATTTTGTCAACCAAGAAAATGCTTTTTTTAGACGATACTTTGCAGGAAGATTACAAGTTGATCGCTTTGAGAACTAACTTAGAGGCGTATCAATTGGCTTACCTTATTAACAAGTATTTCGAAGTGAGTTTTAAGCGAGCTGACCTAGATCTTGAGTTCAGTTATGGAGAACAGGACACCGCGCACTTTATATTCTATGAATATTTTGATTCCCAATGGGATTGTCAAATGTATCTCGTGGCGAATAAGTGTTTCACAGAAACGCTTATTGCTAAAAGTGAGAATATTCTTTTTGATCACCATGCAACGCAAACCTTTTACTTGCTCAATGATCTCAAACACATCGATTATCTGATTAAAGTTGAAGATGAAATGAATATCTTTGACAGTGGAAAAATCCTGAATATACTTCAGGAAATTAAGGGAGTTCAAAGTGTATCTCAGCTTGATTTAAGCGCAATTAAAAATCCAGAATATTTAATTTTTAACTAATGAAAACATCTAAGAAAACAAAAATAGTATCGACTTTAGGACCTTCAACAAGCAGTAGGGAAACGCTGAAAGCAATGATGGAAAAAGGCGTTGATATGTTTAGAATAAATTTTTCTCATGCCAATTATGAAGATGTTAAAGAGCGCGTGAGAATGATTCGTGAGCTGAATGAAGAGTACGGATTTAATGTTGCTATTCTTGGCGATCTGCAAGGGCCAAAACTCCGCGTTGGTAAGATGAAAGATGAAGTTGTTGTGGAAGAGGGAGATGAGATTTGCTTTGCAACGGGACAAGAATTTGAGGGAACGCATGAGCGCGTTTATATGAATTATGAAAGTTTCCCTAGAGACGTTAATAATGGGGAGCAGATTCTACTGGATGATGGTAAACTCATTTTTGAGGTTGTCTCAACTAATAAAAAAGATGAAGTCCTGACGAAGGTTATACAAGGAGGTCCTTTGCGTTCACGTAAGGGTGTCAACTTACCAAATACAAAGATTTCGCTTCCTGCCTTAACTGAAAAGGATGTCAGCGATGCCATTTTTGCATGTGAGGTCGAGGTTGATTGGATGGCGCTTTCTTTTGTGAGGTATGCAAGTGACCTTAAAACATTACAGAAACTAATTGCAGCAAACAGCGAGCATAAGATTCCTATTATTGCAAAAATTGAAAAACCAGAAGGTGTTAAAAATATCGATAAAATTATTGCCTATTGTGATGGCTTGATGGTTGCTAGAGGAGATTTGGGCGTTGAAGTCCCAGCGCAAGAAGTACCTTTGATTCAGAAGGAACTCGTGATGAAAGCAAAATTAGCACGAATCCCTGTTATTATCGCGACACAAATGATGGAAACGATGATCACTAGCTTAACGCCAACGCGTGCTGAAGTTAATGATGTCGGGAATTCTGTCATGGATGGCGCAGATGCCGTGATGCTTAGTGGAGAAACTTCAGTAGGGAAATATCCAGTACAGGTGATTGAAAAGATGGCTCAAATTGTGAAAGCAGTTGAGAATTCTCCATTGATTCGTGTGCCGCATGAGCCACCTTATATTAAAACAAAACGATACATGACAAAGTCAGTGTGCTATCACGCTGCTTTAATGGCAAATGAGATTGATGCCAGTGCAATTTGTACTTTGACAAACTCAGGCTACACAGCTTTCCAGATTTCTGCATGGCGTCCGCAATCGCATATTATTGCATTTACATCTAATCGTCGAATCTTGACGCAACTGAGTTTGCTGTGGGGTGTGACAGCTTATTACTATGATAAGTTTGACTCGACTGATCAAACAATTCACGACATTAATCAATATGCGGTTGATAAAAAGTTTGTAGAAAAAGGTGGGTATGTGATTAATTTGGCCTCGATGCCTATTGAAGATAAAGGAATGGTCAACACATTGCGTGTGTCTAAAATAAAATAAGACGCATAAGATATTTTTCAAAAAAGCCGCATCACGATATGAATCAGGTGCGGTTTTTTTGATTATTGTCCTGCGATGATGAGCACAAATTCACCTTTGGGTTTGTGTGTTTCAAAATGTTGAATGATTTCGTTAATGCTGCCACGAAGGGTTTCTTCATAGAGCTTTGTCAGTTCACGTGAAATTGACATTTGTCGTTCTTCGCCTAAATATTCCCCTAAATTTTTAAGTGTTTTGAGTAGCTTGTAAGGTGATTCATAAAGAATAAAAGTCCGTTTTTCTTGCGATAGTTCTTCGAGTTTCGTCTTGCGTCCTTTTTTGACAGGCAGAAAACCTTCAAAAACAAACTTGTCATTTGGGAGCCCACTATTGACCAATGCAGGAACAAAGGCAGTTGCCCCAGGGAGAGATTCGATAGCCACCCCAGCTTGAATGCATTCGCGAACGAGTAAAAAACCAGGATCTGAAATAGCAGGCGTTCCAGCATCACTGATGAGTGCGTGCGTTTGTCCATTCTGGATTGCTTTGATGATACTATCAGTTTTGTGATGCTCATTGTGCTGGTGATAACTCTTCATGGCGGTGTTGATCTCAAAATGTTTGAGAAGTTTTCCGCTGACACGTGTATCTTCAGCTAAAATAAGATCGACATCCTTAAGAACTTCTACGGCTCTAAAGGTTATGTCTTTTAAATTGCCAATCGGTGTTGGTACGAGAAAGAGTTTAGACATTAAGCTTCAAATTTTCGTTTCAATAAACTCAAAAACCTTTTGTAAACTTCGGGTTTGTCATTCCAATTTTGATATTCAGGCTTGACATTATAATTGATGAAATCTTCAGCTTCCGCAAATGAATTCAGCGTGCTAATTTGAGACATGACTCTATTGTAATCCTCCACATTATTTTCAAATAAAGCTTTTGTAAAAGCCAAACGGTCATTTAAACCTATTTGAATGCCGCGTTGGAGTTGATCATTGAGCGATTTTTTCTCTTGGCTAAACAAATCAATTGTACGTTTAGGTTGTTGCTGATCTATGTTTTCGGCTTGTGTATATTCTTGATCTTGGCTTGGCGTCTCTGTTTTTGTAGGCTCAGGTTCTTTTGTGGTTTTTGGTTCTTCTGAAGCTAGAGGAGCATTCTCTTGCCTGTCTTCCATCTTAGGTTCAAAATCTGGCAAATCATCAAAGTGGACACCGAAATCTTCTTCGTAGGATCCTGGTTTTGGCGTTTCGTTTTGTAAGTCTTCTGTTGTGTTTTCTTGAGGTAACTCTTCTTCTTCAGGTGTGCTTTTTAGGTCGTCAAGCTTGTCTTTTAGCGATTGTTCCGCTTCATCTGCTTTTAGCGATTCATCAGGTATGTTTTCTTGAGGTAATTCCTCGCTAACTTCTTCATCTTTCGGATCCTCTTCCTGTTGGGTTTCTTCTTGTGATCTTGTGTTTTCCTCCTGTTGTTCTGGGGCTTCAGTTTCTTGTTGATGGTTTTTAACAGCTGTTTCTGCTGCGTTAAAATCATCAGTTGTCAGTTTTTTAAATTGACTAATCAGATAGTCCACTTGTTCTGCTTCTGGTGGCATGTGGGAAACAATATCTTTAATTTTTTCTGTATTCGGTTCTGAGATAGCCTCAGGATTGTATTCGGTGCCATCCGGACTATTGTAGCTGCCATCTTCATCAATATCTGAGTATTGTGAATAGTAAGCTTCTGTAAATTCTTTTTTACCAATCGTCGGTCTGATCCCACCGAAATGTTTTTCGGCAAATGATAAGACAGCTAATTTTTCATAAAGCATTCCTGCTTCTTTTTTTAACTGGTGTATGTCTGCTCTATTTTTTAATTTTAAAATCCTGTGAGCCAAACTGATCAATTCATCTTCTAAAACTCTTTTCATAACTTTTGCCTTTCGCGTCGTAGTTGCGCTTAATTTTTTACTAATTTTAGCAGTTGATAAGTGAATCTCAACTCTAATATTAAACGCCTAAATTACAAAATGTTTCTCGAAAATACAGTAAATCCTGATGAGCAATTTGGTTGGATAGAAGTGATTTGTGGAAGTATGTTTTCAGGAAAAACTGAAGAATTAATCCGTAGATT
>JAKDUG010000012.1 GCA_030457805.1 Psychroflexus sp. | reverse complement strand
TAGCCCAAACTGGAACTGGAAAAACTGCCGCATTTGGTTTTCCTTTAATTCAAAACATTAACCTTAATTCGAAGAAAACTCAAGGCCTTATTTTATCGCCAACACGTGAGTTGTGCTTGCAAATTACAAACGAATTAAAAAACTATTCTAAATATTACAAAGGCCTCAATACTGTTGCGGTTTATGGTGGAGCAAGCATCACTGATCAAGCGAAACAAATCAAGCGTGGTGCTCAGATTATTGTAGCGACACCTGGCCGCATGAAAGACATGATTCGTCGTCAAATCATTGATATTTCAGCAATTGACACTTGTGTCCTTGATGAAGCTGACGAAATGCTCAACATGGGCTTTTATGAAGATATTAAAGAAATCTTATCTCACTCCCCAAGTACAAAGAGCACATGGCTTTACAGTGCGACGATGCCAAAAGAGGTATCTCAGATTGCTAAAAGATTCATGAAATCACCGGTTGAAATTACAGTCGGTCAGAAGAACGTGTCTACAAAAAGCGTGAGTCATGAATATTATGTTGTCTCTGGTCGTGATCGCTATAATGGAATGAAAAGATTGGTAGATACCAATCCAAACATCTATGCAGTGATTTTTTGCCGTACAAAAAGAGATACACAAAAAGTAGCTGAACGCCTGATTGAAGACGGCTACAGCGCTTCTGCCATCCACGGAGATTTGAGTCAAAATCAACGTGATTTGGTCATGAAAAGTTTCCGTAACAAACAAATTCAAATGCTTGTCGCAACTGATGTTGCCGCACGTGGAATTGATGTTGAGGATATCACACACGTAATCAACTACCAATTGCCTGACGAAATCGAAACTTATACGCACCGAAGTGGACGTACAGGTCGTGCTGGTAAAGAAGGAACGTCAGTCGTGATTGTCACGAAAAGCGAAGTCCGTAAGATCAAACAAGTTGAACGTATTATTGGCCAGAATTTCACTGCAAAGAGTTTACCTTCTGGTGACGAAATTTGTGAAGTCCAATTATTTCACCTTGCACAACAAATCAAAAACACAACGATCAATCACGATATTGATCAATATGTTGGAAAACTCGAAGAAGAGTTTGCTGATGTTTCCAAGGAAGAGTTGATTAAGAAATTCTTCTCTGTTGAATTTACACGTTTCTACAATTACTATAAAAATGCACCAAAATTAGCACAACCTTCTGAATCAAAATCTGACTCAGGTCGTGGGCAAACTTATGGTGACGAAACGCGTTTCTTCATTAATATCGGAGAGAAAGATGGCTTCAACTGGATGTCATTAAAAGATTTCTTAAAAGAAACACTCGACTTAGGTCGTGATGGCGTTGCTAAAGTTGATGTTAAAAATACTTTCTCCTTTTTTAATGTTCCCAATGATGACGTTGAAAAAGTACAAGCAACTTTTGAAGAATTTAAACTCAAAGATCGTCATGTCAATGTCGAAATCACCAAAGACACGAAATCACGCGGCGGTGGCGGCGGAGGTCGTAATAAGCGCAAAGGTGGCGGCGGTAAAAGAAATGGCAAACCTGGCTTTAAAGGGAAATCAAAAGATGGCAATAATGTCAAAAGCTCTTTTGAAAGAAGACGCCGTAAACGTTAGTGTTAATTTTCAATCAAATCTTTGAGACTAAAATTTTAATCTCAAGTCTATTTGATTACATTTAAAGCGATGAAGTATTTAACATACATATTCCTTTTCACAACCATGATAGTTTTCAGTCAGGAGAAAGATTCTGAATTGAAAACTATTCGTGGAAGTGTTATGAATGCAGCCAATGATCGCATTTTAGAAAATGTCAATATCATTAACATCAATACAGTTAAAGGCTCTATAACTGATCAAAAAGGACGCTTCAAAGTCAAAGCCCACATCAACGATACCATTTATCTGTCACATATTGGATTTAAACCTATCCAAGTTAAAGTGACTGAAGATTGGGTCAAGTTTGGCGACGTCAAAATTAAAATGACTGAATCCGCAATTGCGTTAGAAGAAGTCAAACTCAGCGATATCAAACTCACTGGTTTTATTGAGATTGATGCTAAAAACATTCCGATTTACGACAATTACCGCTACAGTATTTCTGGTACTGATTACGCCTACGAAGGTGGACATTACCAAAGTACATCATTGTCAAAAACAATAAATGCGATTCTCAATCCTGCAGATTTATTGTATCAAACCTTTGGGAAAAAGCCTAAACAAATGAAACGTTTACGCAAAATGAAAGAAGACGATGCTATTCGTCAACTTTTACAAGACAAATTTGACCGCGAAACATTATCAGCCGTTCTCCAAATCAGCAAAGTTGATATTGTTGATATTCTCAAAAAATGTGATTACTCAAAATCTTTTGTCAAAAGCGCAAATGACCTTCAACTATTGGATGCAATCAGCAACTGCTATGAAGAATACCGCGCAGTAAGCCACTAAGCTTATGAAAAAAATATGTGTACTTACTGGAGCTGGAATAAGTGCAGAAAGTGGCGTTAAAACCTTTCGCGATGAAGATGGTTTATGGGAAAATCACGAAATTACCGAAGTTGCAACTCCAGAAGCTTTTCTACGAAATCCTGAGCTAGTTCTCGATTTTTACAATCAACGTCGGCGTCAACTCATGGGCGTTAAACCCAATGCTGCACATACCGCTTTAGTTGATCTTGAGAAAAAATATGAGGTTCACATTGTGACACAAAACGTCGATGACTTACACGAACGTGCCGGGAGCTCTTCCGTGTTGCACTTACATGGTGAATTAACAAAATCGCGTTCCAGCAAGAACGATCAACTTATTTACGATCAAAAAGAGGATCTTTATCTCGGTGATTTATGTGAGAAAAACTCTCAACTCAGACCTCATATTGTCTGGTTTGGCGAAGCAGTTCCTGAAATGGAAAATGCCATTAGCCTTGTTTTTGAAGCTGACATTATCATTATCATTGGCACTTCCATGCAAGTTTATCCAGCTGCAGGTCTCATTGACTTCAAAAAAGATAATGCCCCAGTTTACTTCATTGATCCTAAACCCACTATACAATCCACTGATACTATTGAGCTTATTTCAGAAAAAGCAAGCCAAGGCGTTCAAAAGCTAGTTGATAAACTACTCTCCTCTTAAGTCAATTTGCGTTTTCTTTTCTGCGATATCATTACAATCTTTTTAGGTAGCAGATAAGCCCACAAAGGCTTTGCTATAAAAGTCATCGCAATTCCTGACAACAAAACTAAACTGCCCAACACCATTTGCATAGTGATAGGTTCCGCTAAAATAAGCCAAGCCAAAATAGTCGTCAACAAACCTTGACATAAAAGGGAAAGGCTCACACGCGTTGCCCGCATGTGGCTAATCGCATAGTTGAGCGCAAACCAAGCGATCAATTGACAAACAACAGCCTGTACAACCAACACGAGCCAAGCCGTAGCACTGTGATTGATAAAGTTTTCTCCCGCTGAATAATTTATTACGCCCAAAAAACCCACAGAAGCCACTAGATTAATCACCATAAAAGTTGGAACATTGACTTTGGTTAGGATGGTTTTTGAAATCAAAAAATACCATGAATAAAAAATACCTGATAGGATCCCAAAATAAAAAGATCTGTCAAATTGCATATCCATGAAGAATTCAAAGCCCACGATAATCATCATTCCTAAAAGAGCGACAACTGTCCCAAACCAAAAATTTGTCTTCGGCTTGTCAACCAGAAAGAAAAAAGCGCCAATCCCTACCCAAATTGGCGATAAGTTCGTTAATAAAGTCGCTTGCGTCGCGCTTGATTCTTCAATAGCAATATTCCAAACCGCCACATCAGCACCAAATAAAACACCACATAAAAGTGATAATAATATCAATTTCAGCGATGGCCATTTGAATTGTTTTCTTAGAATCACAATGGGCAGTAAAATAACCAGTGCAAAAAACATTCTATAAAACGCAGAAATCAGGCCAGATGTCAGACCTAATTTCACTAAAACAGGGAAGATCGAAATTCCCGCTATGCCTATCATTAAGGCGATTTTAGACTTCTTCATCTCAAAAAAATATTTTGCAAAACTAGCTTTAAATTTGAAATAGGCAATGTTAAATTTTCGTCAAAAAATAAAATATTTTTGAGTCTCAAAATTTGATTTTAAAAGCCTTAAAAAAGACGTTATCTTTGCAGCTTAATCAACACACAACACATGACTGCTTTAGAAGCCATTACACCCATTGACGGCCGCTATGCCTCAAAGACAAAATCATTAAGTCCATATTTTAGCGAAAGCGCTTTGATCAAATACCGCTTGCGTATAGAGATTGAATACTTCATTGCCCTCTGTGAACTCCCGCTTCCGCAACTTCAGGATTTTGATAAAAGTCAATTCAAGCACTTGCGTGAAATCTACACAGACTTTACGCATGAAGATGCTGAAAAAGTCAAGTCAATTGAGGCTGTCACTAATCACGATGTCAAAGCTGTTGAGTATTTTATAAAAGATAAAATGGATGCCATGGGGCTGACAGATTCCAAAGAGTTTATTCATTTTGGATTGACCTCACAAGACATCAATAATACCGCAGTTCCCTTGAGCTTAAAAGAAGCAATCGAAGAAACATATTTGACTGATTTAAAAGAGTTAATCACACGATTAAAAAACTTGAGCACAGAGTGGAAAGATATTCCGATGTTGGCAAGAACTCATGGTCAACCCGCGTCGCCAACACGATTAGGAAAAGAAATTCAGGTCTTTATCACACGTTTAGAAGAGCAATTGAAAAGCTTAGATGCCACACCTATTTCGGCTAAGTTTGGTGGTGCAACAGGAAATTTCAATGCACATGTTGTCGCCTACCCAGAAATTGATTGGCGAAAATTTGGACAGAATTTTGTTGAAAAAAAATTGGGTTTAAAACATTCATTCCCGACAACTCAAATCGAACATTACGACCATATTGCAGGTGTTTTCGATGCCCTAAAACGCATCAACACAATTTTGCTAGACCTCAACAAGGACATGTGGACCTACATTTCGATGGATTACTTCAAGCAGAAAATCAAAAAAGGTGAAGTTGGCTCCTCAGCGATGCCGCACAAAGTCAACCCGATTGATTTTGAAAACTCAGAAGGGAACTTAGGTATTGCCAATGCGATCTATGCGCATTTATCTGCAAAATTACCCATCAGTCGTTTGCAACGCGATTTGACGGACAGTACTGTTTTAAGAAATATCGGCGTGCCCTTAGCACATAGTATTATTGGTTTTAAATCAAGCTTAAAAGGCCTGAACAAGTTGCTGCTGAACGAAGCTAAAATCAATCAAGATTTAGAACAAAATTGGGCTGTTGTCGCTGAAGCTATTCAAACGATTTTAAGGCGTGAAGCCTTTCCAAACCCTTATGAAGCACTCAAAGGTTTGACACGAACAAACACATCAATCACACAAAAAAGCATTCATGATTTTATTGAAACTTTAGAAGTCCCTGACACTATAAAAACTGAATTAAAACAAATTACACCTCAAAACTACACCGGTATTTAATGACAAAAGTTAGCGCATGGATATCAGCAGCTAGACCACGCACCTTACCGCTTTCCGTTGCCGGAATTATGGTAGGTGCTGCCACAGCTGCACTTGAAAACAGTTATAATAATTTAATTTTTTGGCTGGCGATTTTCACCACCTTGGTCTTGCAGATTTTATCAAATTTCGCCAATGATTATGGGGATGGTGTCAAAGGAACTGACAATCACGAACGCCTTGGGCCGCAACGCGCTTTGCAAAGTGGCGCCTTGACAGACAAGATTTTAAAAAAAGGCATTATCATCACGATTTTCATCTGCTTAATTTCTGCTTTGGCATTAATCTATTCAGCGTTTGGGAAGGACGATTTCCTGAGTTCAGTTTTCTTTTTCCTCTTAGGCCTTGCCTCTATTGCTGCAGCTATAAAATACACCGTCGGTAATTCTGCTTATGGCTATCGCGGATTAGGCGACCTTTTTGTTTTTATATTTTTTGGTTTGGTAAGCGTGATTGGCTCCAATTATTTAATGACAAAATCAATTAACTTTTGGTTGATTTTCCCAGCTACAAGCATAGGTTTACTCAGTAGTGCTGTTTTAAACTTAAACAATATGCGTGATGAAAACAGTGATCGCAATGCGCATAAAAACACATTAGTTGTCATGCTTGGAAAGGACAAAGCCAAAGTTTATCACTTCCTATTAATAGGTATTGCCTTTCTGAGTCTATTGATCTATGCTGTTTTTCAGTTTGAAAGTTGGATTCAGTATTTTTCTTTTGTCGGTTTTATTCCACTTTTTATACACTTAAAAAAAGTAGCTTCTTATACAAAGCCTCAAACTTTAGATCCTGAATTAAAAAAAGTTGCACTCAGCACCTTTGCCATTTCTATATTAATGTTGGTCACACAATTTATCGTTTTTTAAGACATTCAAAAAAGCATATTTCCTAGAGATATCGTATCTTGTAGGAAAGAATTTTTTTATGGATTTTAAAGCAAAAATGTTACGTGATGATGCCTTAAAAGGTAAGACAATCTTAGTGACTGGAGGTGGTTCTGGATTGGGGAAATCAATGTCGAGATACTTTTTAGAAATAGGGGCGCAAGTCATTATTACTTCCCGAAATCTTGATAAACTCAAAAACACTGCTAGCGAATTAGAAAAAGAAACGCAAGGCATTTGTATTCCGTTACAATGTGATGTCAGACATTATGAGCAAGTAGAAGCCATGTTGGCGGAAGCACATCAAAAAGTAAAATCCATTGATGTGCTACTAAACAATGCTGCAGGAAATTTCATTTCGCCGACGGAGCGTTTATCGTCAAATGCATTTGATACCATTATTGATATCGTACTCAAAGGTTCAAAAAACTGCACTTTGGCACTCGGAAAATATTGGATTAAAAACAAAGAAGAAAATAAAACTGTTTTAAACATCGTCACAACTTATGCTTCTACTGGCTCTGCTTATGTGGTGCCAAGTGCAACTGCAAAGGCTGGTGTTCTCGCCATGACGAGATCTCTTGCGGTTGAGTGGGCAAAATATGGCATCCGCTTTAATGCCATTGCCCCAGGTCCTTTTCCTACAAAGGGAGCTTGGGATCGTTTATTGCCAGGTGAGTTAAAAGATAAATTCGATCTCGCCAAAAAAGTGCCACTCAAACGTGTTGGCGACCATCAAGAACTAGCAAATTTGGCGGCCTATTTAGTCTCTGATTTTGCGCACTACTTAAATGGTGAAGTCATTACTATTGATGGTGGAGAATGGTTAAAAGGCGCTGGCCAATTTAATTTACTCGAGCAAATCCCTACAGAAATGTGGGACATGCTCGAGGAAATGATCAAGGCTAAAAAATCTAAATAAGATGGCCTTTCTTCAAATCGGTTTGTTTGCAAAAATGAACCGATTTTTTTATTTCTGTGGCCATCAATTTGTCATTTTTAACAAGCGGCACTTCTTTTCTAAAATCTTTGAGCATGGCCCCTAACTGATCTGATGTTTTTTCTTCTCTAAAATAAAGTGCTTGTGAGGCATTAAAAAGCTCAATACCGAGAACTGTGTAAACGTTTTCAACAACCTTCAATAGTTTTGTTGCCGAATTCGCCCCCATACTCACATGATCTTCTTGCCCGTTAGAAGACACAATTGAATCAATACTCGCAGGTGTACAATACTGTTTATTTTGACTGACGATACTCGCAGCGGTATATTGCGGAATCATGAAACCACTATTCAAACCTGGTGTTTCAACCAGAAAAGCTGGCAAACCTCTCAGTCCAGACACCAGTTGGTAAGTTCGACGTTCAGAAATATTTGCAATTTCAGCTAGGGCAATTGCCAAGTAATCCATTGGCAAAGCAATAGGCTGTCCATGAAAATTTCCGCCTGAAATGATTTTATTCTCATCCACAAAAATGTTTGGATTGTCCGTCACACTGTTGATTTCAATCTCAACGGTTTTCTTGACAAAAGCATAAGTATCTTTTGATGCTCCGTGCACTTGCGGAATACATCTAAAAGAATAAGGATCTTGGACGTGCTTCTTAGGCGCTTGTGCTAAAGGACTATTTTGACGTAGATTTAAAATGCGTTTCGCTGTTTCTACCTGTCCTTCATGTGGTCGTACTTGGTGAACTAAAGCATCAAAAGGTGATAAATTACAATCAAAACCTTCCATTGATACAGCAGAAATCACATCGCCTAAATCGATTAATTTTTCTGCATGGATTAGAGCATAAACAGCATGCGCACTCATAAACTGAGTTCCGTTTAGCAATGCCAAGCCTTCTTTCGACTGGAGCTCTAAAACTTTTAAATCATGGGCTTGAAGAACTTCAGCGGCAGGTTTGACATCACCATTAACACAAACTTCTCCTTCTCCTAAAAGTGGCAAAGACAAATGCGCCAAAGGTGCTAAATCTCCAGAGGCACCAAGTGATCCTTGTGAAAAGACAACTGGAAAAATAGCGTGATTATAAAAATAAATCAATCGCTCAACAACTTCCAGGCTAATCCCTGAATGTCCGTAACTCAAAGATTGAATTTTGAGCAGCAACATGAGTTTCACCAGGACATCTTCAATTTGATCTCCGGTACCGCAGGCATGTGAGAGCACAAGATTCCGCTGTAACTCAGATAATTTCTCAGAAGAAATTCTGATGTTGTATAAAGAGCCAAATCCTGTATTAATACCGTAAAGCACTTCAGATTTGACAGCCTCATTATCATCTAAATAATGCCTTGCTTTTTGAATTGCAGCTTTTGAATCTTCACTCAAAGCTAATTTTTGATTTGATTCTAAAATTGATGAAATTGTATCAATGCTCAGATGTGAAGTGTTGATATGATGTATAGCCATGCTAAATTTTTTCAAGTTTATGCGAAATTAAGCAATTTTTTAAGATTGTTTAGCGCTCCACAAAAGAAAAGCTAAGTGCCAAATTATCAATCAAATCTGAGGCTATTAATGAATTTTGGGACGCCTTTTTAACATATAAATCACCTGCCAGTCCGTGGAGGAAAACACCTAAAACGCTCGCCTGAAGCGATGTGTAATTCTGCGCCAGCATGCCTGTCATAAGCCCTGCCAGCACATCTCCGCTTCCAGCCGTTGCCATGCCAGGATTACCAGTCGAGTTGATATAAATATTGTCGTGATAAACAATCTTGGTATAAGCTTCTTTCAGCACTAAAATACAGTCGTACTTTTTAGAGAAAAGTTTTGCTTTATCAAGCATATCATAGGCATTTGTCCATTTCCCTAACAAACGTTGAAGCTCACCGATATGAGGTGTCAAAATAGATTGCACTGGCAAAAGACGCAAAAGATCAGGATGTTCCGACAATAAGTTGAGGGCATCAGCATCCAACAATACTGGTTGCTTTTCGTGTGATAGCCAGCGCTTTAATGCTTCAAGAGCTTGTTTAGAATCACCAATACCCATTCCAATTCCTAATGCTTGGTAAGAAAAATCAAGTCTCTGAAAATCAATCGTTTTTGTTTCCCTAGATATTTTCGTCATTGCTTCTGGCAAAACTGTATTGATCATCGCCACAGCTTTTGGCGGACACAAAACGGTGAGTTTACCAACGCCTGACCGCATTGCTGCTTGTGCACTTAACATGACGCTACCAAACATACCTTCTTGCCCACCGACAATAACGGCATGTCCATAAGTTCCTTTATGGCTAAACTGACTTCTCCTTTTTAAAATCGATTTGATATATTTTAGATCGATATAAGCCTGGGAGGATTCCAAAGTATTTGTTTGAAGTAAACCAATGTCTAATATTTGCATTTCACCCACATAATTTCCAAAATCAGAAAGTAAGAAACTCAATTTAGGCGCGTGAAATGTCAATGTCAAATCTGCCTTAAACACAATATCTTTTTCATTATTAGCTTGATGGACGTACAAACCAGAAGGACAATCAATCGCAAGGCTGTAAAGTCTAGATTGATTGAGATGCTGAATTATCTCTTGTACAAATCCTGGTAATTCCCGATTCAAACCCACTCCAAAGATAGCATCAATACAAATTGCATTCTCATCAAATTCCGGCAGATTTTTTACTGCAGTAATCTCTTGTATAGAAGCAACTTCTTGTAAAAGTGTATAATTCAGTTGAGCATCACGACTTAATTTGTCAGCGTATTTCAAAATAAAAACTTCAACTTTAAAACCCTGATCAAAGAGAATTTTCGCCATTGCAAAACCATCGCCGGCATTATTACCAACCCCACAAAAAAAATAGATTTTCTGATTTATATCCAGCCGTTCTAAAAGTGCATCGCATGCTTTTTCTGCAGCAATTTGCATCAATTGATGTGAACTAATTTGCTTTTCATCTATGGTGAGTTGGTCTAATTTCGAAAGTTGTTCCGGGGAAAAAATTTGCATCGTAGAAGGTCTTCTGTTCTGAACCTAAATTTAGTGAAAATCCTAAAGCTATTAGGCTTAAATGGCTAAATTTGTAAAAAACGAATACAATGAAAATAACAGCATTAAATCATATTCACAAATCATTGGGCGCCAAAATGGTTCCTTTTGCAGGTTACGAAATGCCTGTTTCTTATGAAGGCGTTAATAGCGAACACGAAACTGTACGCGAAAAGGTTGGTGTCTTTGATGTCTCACACATGGGTGAATTTTTTATCGAAGGTAAAGAAGCACTTGACTTACTTCAAAAAGTTTGTACCAATGATGCCAGCAAACTTGTTGATGGCAAGGCACAATACACTTGTATGCCAAACGAAACTGGCGGTATTGTTGACGATTTGATCATCTACCGTTTTTCAGCGGAAAAATACCTAATGGTTGTCAATGCCTCAAATATTGACAAAGATTACGCATGGATTAATAAGCATAACACTTTTGATGCGCAAGTGATCAACCGTTCTGATGCGTATGGTTTATTAGCCGTACAAGGGCCAAAAGCAGTTGAGGCGATGCAGTCTTTGGCTGAAATTGATTTATCAGCCATCAAGTTTTACCATTTTGAAGTTGCAGAATTCGCAGGCGCTAAAGATGTCATTATTTCAGGTACTGGCTATACGGGTAGCGGTGGATTCGAAATTTATTTTAAAAATGAAGATGCCGAAAAAATATGGACTAAAATTTTTGAAGCTGGTCAAGAATACGGCATCAAGCCAATTGGTCTAGCAGCACGAGACACGCTGCGTTTAGAAATGGGCTTGTGTTTATACGGCAATGATATTGATGAAAACACCTCTCCCATCGAAGCGAAACTCGGCTGGATTACAAAATTCACAAAAGACTTTGTCAATGCTGAAGCACTTAAAGCTCAAAAAGAAGAAGGTGCTAAAAGAAAACTCATTGCTTTTGAACTTAAAGGAAAAGGCATTCCGCGCCAAGGCTATGATATCTTGAACATTGACGGTGAAAAAATCGGGCATGTGACTTCTGGTACAATGTCGCCGACTTTAAAAAAGGCAATTGGCTTGGGCTATGTCAAGACGGCTTTCAGTAAATTTGAAACGCCAATCCAGATTCAAATTCGTAAAAAAACGGTTGAAGCTGTCATCGTGAAACCTCCTTTTTACAAAAAATAAAACGTATTAGAGACGTAAAGAAAATATTGATTTTAGGAGCCAGTGGCTTTTTAGGTGGCGAACTTTATCGTGAATTACATCCTTTTTACGATGTTTACGGCACGTACCACACCCCGCATGAAAAGTTTGATAAAAATCAAAGATTCATCGAATGGGATTTAGAAATAGATCCCATTCAATTTATTTTACAAGACCTAAAACCAGACCTCATTATCTCTTGTCTCAAAGGGAATTTTGCTGGGCAAGTTCGTGTTCATGAAGAGATTTCAGAATTTCTTTTGACACATGAAAGCAAAATCATCTACATTTCATCTGCAAATGTTTTTGATGCTTTCACCAACTTTCCGTCTTATGAATACGATAAAACTTTATCAGAAAGTATTTATGGTCGCTCTAAGATTAAGATAGAAAATAATCTGATGCGTCTACCCAACGCACTTTTTACGATTGTCCGTTTGCCAATGGTTTTTGGTTATAACTCACCGAAAGTCAAGGAAATCAAACTGCTACACGACCTCGATGCACCTCTCGAAGTTTTTCCAAATGTGGTCATCAATGCCACGACACATCAAAAATTCACACAACAGCTTCACTATATTATCAATCGTGATTTAGAAGGAACTTATCATCTTGGGAGTACTGATCTAATACATCACAAGGAATTAATTGAAGAAATTTGTGAAGCGCTGCAACTGGAAGTGCCACTTTTTAAAAATGTCTATAGTTCAAACAGGGATCGTTATATTGCTGTTTTACCAAAATTTCATAACTTACCTGAGCATCTCACAATTTCAATTGAAGATGTGATTTATAACTCTGTTAAAATTTAGAATGTTATGGGAAAAATGAAAAAAGAAGAAGTTCAAACCAAATTAGAATCTCTTAAAGGATGGAAACACGAGGGCGACTCCATTGAAAAAGAATTTGAATTTGACGATTTTAAAACTGCTTTTGCATTTATGACGCGTGTTGCCTTTGAAGCAGAAGCACTCACACATCATCCCAATTGGGAGAATGTTTATAATTCTGTAAAAATCAGTCTCAACACACATGATGCACATGGCATCACCCAAAAAGATTTTGATTTAGCTGAAAAAATCGAAGCAATTTAAATTAAAAAAGCCACTCTGGAAAGTGACTTTTTTATACTGGCATTCAAATAAATTTACTTTTAAATCTCGAATCGCATTCCAATCTGAAAGTTATTTTCATCTACAGGATTGTCTTTAAAAACAGGATTTAAATTGTATTGAAAGTACAGCTGTGCGCCTTCCCAACCGATGTAAGCACTCAATCCATACAAGAAATTGTTGGTGTTAAAATCACTGCGTTGCTTGATCTTAAAGTGATCACCACTCTCTTTATACTTTATTTTTTGCTTGTTGTGCAAATTCAATCCTACAAATCCACCCAATCCAATTTTAAATGATGGTTTTGTAAAGTTGGGAAGTTCTGTGTCTTTTCGTGTCGAATTTGTCAGTTCAAAATGAAGAGGCAAAATAAGATTGTCCATTCTCAACTTTGATTTGTCGAGATTAACCGTAAAACCTTCCAGTTCAGTTTGATCTCCGTTTTCTACAAAATACTGATTATCCTTTGGCTTTAAACCATTAAATTGAAATGCTAAGCCATAACGAAACCTCAAGAAATTTGTTTCCTTAAAAACACGCGTACTCCACTGCCAACCAACCTCAAAATAACGGCTTGCTGCAAACTTGTAATTTGGATCTTCCATAAATTCGCCATCATTAAACGTGTTGTTAAATCCTACAGCAAAAACCAATTTAGAAAAAGTCCGGTCTTGTGCTTTTGGTTTATCCTCTTCTTTTTCAGCCGCATCATCAGAAGTAGAAATTGAAATCTCAACAGACTTGACTTTACCTTTTTTATTTTTTTCACGAATAATTCTCACAGCCCCTACTTTCACACTATCGTTCATCTGTTTCAGATCATCAATATCTTCATAAGAAATATCATTCCTTTCAGCGTAGTCAACTAAAAGCAGCGCCACCTCTTGGCGGTCTTTGATATTTTTAGCTGCTAATTCTGAGGCTTCTTTTTTCAACTCTTGACTTTCGGATGCAGTGATTTCATCCGCTTTTAAAAGCGCATCTATATTTTTGATTTTACTCTTTAATACAGCTACTTCCTCTTTTTCAATTGTGCTGCTTAATTTCTCTATCTTTTCTTGCTTTACATTTGCCAAACTGTCTTGATGCTCAGTAACCTGAGCTTGTAACTGACTAACTAATAAGCCACTTAAAAGATAAAATACAAGTGTTATTTTTTTCATGATAAATAGGGTTTTAAAATAATTATAGATTTGTCAAGGCTGATTTGGCCTCATTAAATTTTTCTTTAATGGCATCCCATACTTTTGTGCGAAAGCTCTCATCCTCAATTTCAGTATTCACATCTGCTAAAAGCTCTTGTGCGGAAATTTGAGAGATGATTTCTTGGTCTTCTTCTGAGGATAATTTTGACTGCGCTTCTGCCAGTAAAACTTTCACCTCATCAAGTGGTGATGCCGATTCCTCAATTTGAATTTCACGCTCTACACGCGCTAATAATTGCTGTGCATAGCCCGCCGTTTCACCAGGTTCTGACAATTTAAAAGCATATCTATCGACAAACTGATGGGTTGGAATCTGTTGTACTTTGAGTTTTATTAGCGGTGTAAAACCATTTGATTGGATCGAAACAACAGATGCTTGTTTTCCAGGAACAGTCATCTCTCGCTGAACAAATCGTGGTTTATTCTGAAAATCAAAACCTTGTGTTTGTTTTTCATACAAAAAATAAACTCCAAAGAAAAGAACCAGTCCAGCGGCAAGACCACCGATAAAATAAAATTTGATATAAGATTTTTTTGCCGGCTGATCTAATTCTTCAACGATACTAAACCAAGCGTGATTACTGGGTTGAATTTCTCGATTTTGCATTTGAGAACGAATTTCTTTTTCAACATCTTTCATGAGAATTGGTTTTGTGATTGACTTAATTTCTCCTTGAGTATTTTCTTAGCTTTAAATAATTGAGATTTAGAAGTCCCAACGCTAATCTGAAGCAAATCAGCAATGGATTGGTGTGGATACATCTCAATGACATGCAAAACAAAAACAGTTCGGTAGCCTTCTGGCAAATCATCTAAATAGGTCTGAATCTCTTCTTGTGTGATATTTTGAGAAAGCTCAAAATCGCTTGTCTTTACATAAGCAGAAAAATCATCTGTCGGAAATTCTAAATGCTGTTGTTTTCTTAAAAAATCAATGGCTTCATGAATGACAATTCGGCGTACCCAACTCGAAAAAGCTTTAGCTGGTCCTTTAAAGTCAACCAGTTTTTTAAAGATTTTCACAAAAGCTCTTGACAATACGTCTTCTGCAAACTGAATATCATTGATATATAAACGACATAAACTCAGCATTGCTGGGGCATAGCGTTGGTACAACTCATATTGAGCGCGACGTTCATTGCGCGTCGCTTTTTTGATGAGTTCATCGAGTCCTGTATGTAGTTTAATAATTTTCACAATTTGCCTTCTACTTATAAAGACGAAAATAAAGGAATGAAGGTTGCCTGAGGTAATCAGATTTTAAAAATAATTTAATAGATAGCAAAAAATAGTGATCAAAATCTATTTGTATCAGCTCCAACTTAAAAACGCAGATAAGTCTCCATTTTTTTTTGGTCAGACCAGTATATCAGGTTTCATATATGAGTTGGGTTATGTATTTTTGCCAAAAAAGAATCTATGCTCATAATCGGTATTGCTGGTGGCACTGGTAGTGGAAAAACCACAGTTGTGAACCAAATCATCAACGAATTACAACACGACGAAGTTGATGTGATCTCCCAAGACTCATACTACCAAGAGACATCGCACCTCACACTTGAAGATCGCAGGAAGATTAACTTTGACCATCCAAAATCAATTGATTTTGACTTATTAGTTGAACACCTTCAGATTCTAAAATCAGGAGAATCGATTGAGCAACCTGTGTATTCGTTCACAGAACACAATCGCACAACTGAAACAATCACCACAAAACCCAGGAAAGTGATGATTGTTGAAGGCATTTTAATTTTCACACATCCTGAAATCAGAAAAATGTTTGACATCAAGATTTTTGTTCACGCCGATAGTGATGAACGTTTGATGCGGCGTTTGAAAAGAGATATTTCTGAACGTGGCAGAGATTTAAACGAAGTTGTTAACCGCTACAAATCAACACTTAAGCCGATGCATCAGCAGTTTATTGAGCCGACAAAAGAATACGCTGATATCATCATTCCCAATAATCGTTACAACACAGTTGCCATTGATATTGTTCAGACAATTATCAAGGAAAAATTAGTATAATTTCGTAAGTTTATACAATGAAATTCAAAGAGATCAAACAAAAAAAATGGTTTAAAGCGCTCAGCAATACTTATGTGCTGGTGGGTTTGATTTTTTTGATATGGATGCTATTTTTAGATACAAATTCATGGTTGACGCATCGTGAACTCAATGCTGAAATTGAAGAATTAAAAAACAACAAAGCTTATTACCTCAAGGAAACTCAAAATGATCAGCAGACATTAAACACCCTCAATGACAGCATCGAAATTGAACGCTTTGCCCGCGAGACTTATTTTATGAAAAGGAAAAATGAAGAAGTCTACATTATTGAGTATGAGGATAGCTTAAAAAACAACACATCAAATGAGTGAGAATTTATTTAAAGATTTTGACCCGATTTCTGAGAAAGCCTGGAAACAGAAAATACATGCTGATTTAAAAGGTGCCGATTACAATGAAACTCTTGTCACATCAACAGATGAAGGCATTAATATCAAACCTTTTTACCACCAAGATTCGCATCATCCACTAGCGCTTCCACAAACAAAGAATTGGGAAATCACAGAGAAAATATATCTTGAAAATTACGATTCTGTCAAGCAGATCATAACAGACGTTCTTGATAGAGGAGCAGAAAGTCTATGGCTAATTTTGCCAAAATCCAACGATAAACTCTTTGATTTACTCGACCTGATTAACACAAAACAAGTGCCTGTTTTTATTGAAGCCCTAACTTTAGACCTCGATTTTCTAAAAAAATTAGATCAAAAAATTACCAGCCTTTCTATCCCTGTTAAATTGAGCTGTGATCCACTTCACCACTTGGCACAAACTGGCAATTGGATGTCTGATAAGGAAACCGACATCAAGGCTTTTAGCAAAATGATAGCCTTACCTCAGTTAAATCATCAGGTTTCTATAGACACGCGTTTGTACCAAAATGCTGGCGCAACACTGACTGAAGAGCTGGCGATTAGTTTATCACATTTAAATGAGTATTTAAATGTGATTCAAAATGCTGATAAAAAGATAAAGAAACTCCACCTGACATTGATTGTTTCTGTTGGCTCCAATTATTTTTTCGAAATAGCAAAGCTCAAAGCCTACAGAATTCTCATCGAGAGCCTGATGGCGGCTTATGATTTCTCGATACAAACACACATCATTGCAGAACCCTCAAAACGCAATAAAAGTCTGTATGACTATAATGTCAATATGCTGCGAACAACAACAGAATGCATGAGCGCTGTCCTCGGCGGAGCAAATTGGATCAACAATTTAGCTTTTGACGAAATTTTTCATAAAACCAATGAATTTGGTGAACGCATATCGCGCAATCAACTTTTGATTTTAAAAAATGAAAGTTATTTTGACAAGGTTTCAAATCCTACGGATGGTAGTTATTATATAGAGACACTGACACAACAACTCTCTGAGAACGCATTAGACCTCTTTAAAAAGATTGAAAAAAATGAAGGTTTTATCGATCAGCTTTTCAAAGGGCAACTCCAAAAAATGATCAAAGCTTCTTCTGATCTTGAGATTTCAAAATTAGAAAATCAAGATTTTGTGATGGTCGGGACAAACAAATATGAAAATAAAGAAGACCGCATGGCGCACGAGCTGGAATTGTATCCTTTTCTCAAGAAAAAATCGAGGAAAACATTGCTCGAGCCTATTTTAGAAACACGAATAGCCTCAAAAATTGAACAAGAGAGATTAGCGAAAGAGAAATCTAATCTTTAAAAAAAAAGCTATGACACGTCAATATATACAAGATATCAAGCTGAAAAAACAAGCTGTTGAATCTCATGATAAATCAGAGAAATCATCAACAGCTGAAGGAATTTCTATCAAGAATAATTATACCAAAGAAGACCTCAAAGAGGTCAATCACGTAAACTTTTCTGCTGGGATCCCGCCGTATTTACGCGGCCCCTACTCCACAATGTATGTGCGCAGACCTTGGACAATCCGACAATATGCAGGATTTTCAACGGCTGAAGAAAGTAACGCATTTTACCGTCGTAACTTGGCTGCAGGACAAAAGGGACTCTCGGTTGCTTTTGATTTACCAACACACCGCGGCTACGATTCAGATCATGAACGCGTTACTGGCGATGTTGGAAAAGCTGGTGTTGCCATTGATTCGATTGAAGACATGAAAGTGCTTTTTGATCAAATTCCTCTTGATAAAATGTCTGTTTCTATGACAATGAATGGTGCTGTTTTGCCAATTATGGCTTTTTATATCGCAGCAGCTGAAGAAACAGGTGTCTCACCAGAAAAATTATCTGGTACAATCCAGAATGATATTTTGAAAGAGTTTATGGTGCGAAATACATACATTTATCCGCCAACGCCATCGATGAAAATTATTTCTGATATTTTTGAATACAGCTCGCAACACATGCCTAAATTTAATAGCATCAGTATTTCGGGTTATCATATGCAAGAAGCTGGAGCCACTGCCGATATTGAATTGGCTTACACCCTGGCCGACGGTATTGAGTACATTAAAAAAGGACTCGAAGCCGGAATGGATCTTGATAAATTTGCGCCGCGATTGTCTTTCTTTTGGGGCATTGGGATGAACCACTTTATGGAAATTGCAAAAATGCGTGCCGGCAGAATGCTGTGGGCAAAACTCGTAAAGCAATTCAACCCTGAAAATATAAAATCCTTAGCGCTAAGAACGCATTGCCAAACCAGTGGTTACTCACTTACAGAACAAGATCCGTTTAACAATGTAGCGCGGACATGTATCGAAGCCTCAGCTGCGGCTTTTGGAGGCACCCAAAGCTTGCACACTAACGCCTTGGATGAAGCTATCGCCTTGCCAACTGATTTCTCTGCACGTATTGCTAGAAACACACAAATATATTTACAAGAGGAAACACAAATCACAAAAACTGTCGACCCTTGGGCTGGGAGTTATTATGTTGAAAAACTGACAAAAGACATTGCAGATAAGGCATGGGAACACATCCAGGAAATTAAAAAATTAGGCGGAATGACCCAGGCTATTGAGGCAGGTATTCCAAAACTCCGCATCGAACAAGCTGCGGCACAAAAACAAGCGCGAATTGACAGTGGCACGGATAAGATTATCGGTGTCAATGCGTATCGTTTACCAAAAGAAGATCCGATTGTCACCCTTGAAGTTGACAACCAAACTGTGAGACGTCAGCAACTCAATAAGCTTGATAAAATCAAAGCAGAACGCAACAAAGAAAAAGTTGATGAGACTATAAAGAAACTGACACAAGCTGCGCGTGATGGCAAAGACAACTTATTAGAATGTGCTGTTGAAGCTGCAAAAGCACGTGCAACGCTCGGTGAAATCAGCATTGCTTTAGAAGAAGTTTACGGCAGACATGAAGCCAAAATACAATCCTTTAGTGGAGTTTATAGCAAAGAAATGAAAACAGATCAGTCATTCACAAAAGCAAAGCAACTCGCAGATGCATTTGCAGAAAAAGAAGGGCGCCGTCCACGAATTATGATTGCCAAAATGGGGCAAGACGGACACGACAGAGGCGCTAAAGTTGTATCGACAGGCTATGCTGATGTCGGTTTTGACGTTGATATCGGCCCACTTTTCCAAACACCGCAAGAAGCAGCAAAACAAGCTGTGGAAAATGATGTGCATGTGCTCGGGGTTTCTTCCTTAGCGGCAGGTCATAAAACGCTGGTTCCTGAAGTCATTGAAGAACTCAAGAAGAGAGGTCGTGAAGATATTATGATTATTGTGGGTGGCGTAATTCCTTCCGCTGACTACGATTATCTCTTTGATGCTGGTGCTGTCGCTGTTTTTGGACCAGGCAGTAGAATTAGTGATGCAGCAATTCAAATTTTAGAAATCTTAAACGATTCTTTTTAAAAGATAAATAGAGCAAAGCGGAATTGTCAGTAGCTTGTACAAATTCGCTTTTTTTATTTTTAGTTTTGCTTCACAAAAAGAGAAGTCAATACAAAACAAACAACATCCATCAACTCCTGAATTCTGCATTATTTCGGCTTGTATCTATAAGACTGATCCTGCTTAACGCATGATTTTTACTAATAACTCTTTGAGTAAATCACCCTGCGGCGTTTGTTGTACTCCAACACCTTTCCCTTTTAAATCAATCATTTTAATATGATGAATATTCTGTGTGGCTTGACGTAAAGAATAATGTGTCGATGCCGTATCATACTCGCCAGCAAAGAAAGGGTGAATGCCCAAAACTTTAGCAACACTCCCTTTTGATTTATCTTTCAGCGCGTGGTATTTCACTATTTTCTGGAAATAAGCATACAGCTGTGCTGTCGTTAGAAGCAGTGGGTTGTTCTTAGGGTTTTGCGCAAAATAATTGATAATTTGAAAAGCTTTCGTTTCATCCCGCATCCCAATAGCTTTGGTCAATTCAAAATTATTGTAATCCTTACTTATTCCAATATTATCCTCAATAATCTCTGGTGTAATGCGCGTTCCTGGTTCGCATAAACTATAAATTTTTTCTAATTCCTTTTGGATATGTGACAAATTCACGCCTAAAAACTCAACCAACATCAAGGCAGCCTTAGGCTCAATAGTGTAGCCAGCCGAATGCATACTTTGGGAAATCCACTCTGGCACTTGATTTTCATAAATTGCTTTAGTTTGGTAGTACACAAACTTCTTTTTGAGCAACTTGACGGCTTTTTTGCGGGCATCAGGTTTTTTGTATTTCACAACAAAAACCAAAACGGTTGTGGGCTGTGGGTTTTCCAAATAAGGGATCAGATCATCGATCTGTTTGAGTAAGTTTTGCGCCTCACGAACAATGACAACCTGATGTTCAGCCATCATCGGAAAACGCTTAGCACTTGCCACAACAGCATCCATCGTCACGTCTTTTCCATACAAAAGACTTTGATTAAAGGCTTTTTCATCTTCAGTCAGAACAGTTGACTCGATGACTTCAGCTATTTTATCAACAAAAAAAGTTTCGCTTTCACCGACAAGAAAATAGACAGGTTTAAAAGCGTTTTGCTTAATTTCTTTGATAATTTGAGACGCTTCTTTCATAAGGATAAATCACTTTAAAAATGATAATTATTTAGTAGTTTTGAGGCATGCAAGTCTTAAACTTCCCAGCATATCACTTCGACCTCAAAAGTAATGAAAATAATAAGTTTATTTTTTCAAGACTGCGAAAAAAGTATTTACATCTCACTCCTGAGGAATGGGTCAGGCAACATTGCGTTCAGTATTTGATCGGTGAAAAAGATTTTTCTATCAATTTACTCAATGAAGAAAAGCAAGTTATGATCAACGGGATGTCCAAACGCTACGACTTGGTGGGCTACAAACCCAATGGAGAAATCAGATTACTTGTTGAGTGCAAAGCGCCCTCAGTTAAAATTACACAAGAAACATTCAATCAAATTGCGCGGTACAATATGACTTTAAAAGCAGATTATTTGATGGTGACTAATGGCATCAAGCATTATTACTGCCAAATTGATTATATACAGGAATCTTATATTTTCTTACGGGATCTGCCAGATTTTAAATCTCATCAAAAATGAACACAGCCGTTGTTATTTTAAACTGGAATGGACTGCAACTCCTCAAGACGTTTCTTCCTTCTGTTGTTGCGCACTCTGATAAGGCTAAGATTTATATCATTGACAATGCTTCATCAGATAACTCTGTGGCGTATATAAAAGAACAATATCCCAAAATTGAGATCATCCAAAATGCTCAAAATACTGGTTTTGCTGGAGGTTACAATCGTGGACTAAAATTTGTGAAAGAAAAGTATTGGATTCTTTTGAACAGTGATGTTGAAGTCACGCCAAATTGGATTGCGCCTCTCATTACTTCTTTAGAATCTTCGCCTGTGATCGCAGCCGTACAACCAAAGATCAAGTCATATCAGGAAAAAAACAAATTTGAATATGCAGGAGCTGCTGGCGGACTTTTAGATCAATTGGCCTATCCTTATTGTCGCGGTCGTATATTTGACACACTTGAAGAAGATACGCAACAATATGATGAAAACTGTCGAATTATGTGGGCAAGTGGTGCTTGTTTTGCAGTCAAAAAAGAAGTTTTTATGAACCTCGGTGGATTTGATGAGGATTATTTTGCCCACCAAGAAGAGATTGATTTATGCTGGCGCATGCACAACTTCGGATATCACATCTACTATGCTTATCAAAGTCAGGTTTATCATTTAGGGGGTGGGACTTTAAATTATCAAAACCCACAAAAGACATATCTCAATTTCAGGAATTCACTCTACAATATCATCAAAAACACACCACAGCATACAAAACAGTTGATATTACAACGATTTTTGCTAGATGTGCTGGCAAGTTTGAAATTTTTAACTAAATTAGAGTTTAAACATTTTCTCGCAGTTTACAAAGCTTACTTCAGCATGATACTGACTTACAGCAAAGTAAGCCGAAAGCGAAAAAATACATTTAATTCAGCTCAATATTACACAGTAAAAAGTATAGTTTGGCACAGATATTTCTTAGGAAGGAAACACGAAAGCAGCATTAAATAAATAATTGTTAATGCAAGTCATAATGCTGCATATAGTATTATTTTTGTACAACACTAAATTTAAAATTAAAACCTCATGAAAAAATTAATTGGCATTGGTTTAACCGCAGTTTTACTAATGGGTACTTCATGTGTCTCTAAGAAAAAGTATTCACAAATTGAAGATGACCTAAAAAAAACAGAAAATGATTTAAAGTCAGCCGAGATGGCGCTCAGCGTCTGCGAAGACAAAAAGGCAAGCTTTACAGACCAAATCAATACCTTGAAAAATACGAACGCAGCACTGCTGAATAGTCAAGGTGATTTAGCGACGCTTTCCAAAAAGGGTGCAGAAAATTTAGAGCGTTCTTTAGAGAGCATTCAAGAAAAAGATCTACAGATCAAAACAATGCGCGATGCAATCAATAAGAAAGACAGTGTCACTTTAGCGCTTGTCACAAGCTTAAAAGGTGCGTTGGATGATGTCAATGATGATGATATTCAAATCAGTGTTGAAAAAGGCGTTGTTTTCGTTTCTATCTCTGATAAATTACTTTTCGGAAGTGGAAGCTACGAAATCACTAAAGATGCTAAACGTGTCTTAGGTAAAGTTGCTAAAGTTGTGAAAGACAAATCTGACTTTGATTTTATGGTAGAAGGACATACTGATAATGTGCCAATTTCAAGAGATTGTTTTGAAGATAACTGGGACTTAAGTGCAAAACGTGCAACATCAGTTGTTAGAGTTCTACAAAACGAATACGATGTTGATCCTAAGCGTATGACTGCAGCAGGACGTAGTGAGTTCTTGCCAGTCGCAGACAACGATTCTAAGACAGGTCGTGCGAAAAACAGACGTACACGTATCGTTGTTTTACCAAAACTTGATCAGTTCTTCGGAATGATTGAAGATGGAATGAAAGACTTAGAGTAAGCTTATTTCTTAAGCAATTTTAAAGAAAACTGCGCCAGTATTTTGGCGCAGTTTTTTTTATTAATTTATTCAAAGGATAATCTTGCAGAAATAAATAAAAGCATTAACTTTGCAACCGCA
This sequence comes from Psychroflexus sp., assembly GCA_030457805.1. Classification (GTDB taxonomy): domain Bacteria; phylum Bacteroidota; class Bacteroidia; order Flavobacteriales; family Flavobacteriaceae; genus Psychroflexus. Next base: position 3,220 of record JAKDUG010000012.1, on the reverse strand, counting down.
AATTAAGGTCGCATAGCTCAGCTGGATAGAGCACCTGCCTTCTAAGCAGGCGGTCCCAGGTTCGAATCCTGGTGCGATCACAGTAAGAAACCTCAATAACCTAATTAACAAGGTGTTGAGGTTTTTGCTTTTGATAGCTACAGGACAGTGAGTGAATAAGGTAAGGAAATAATAGTCGCGTTCAAACAATCCAGCTGATCTAAAAGCCATTTCGGCAAGCAAAGATTTAAAATTCTTCACTCCCTCATTTTGCAAGAAGACCTTTCGCCTGTTTCTCGTAAAGCTCGTTTAGCGAGGCTTGAGAAAAGCCTTTGCCTTCATATTCTGATCGGTTGACATAAAAATAAATCTCCTGTCACCTCTGTATCTGGTTTGGCTTTATATCATAAGTGATTGCTACAAACAATAAACGCGATAACTCAAAAGGATTATTTAAAAAATTGAAATTTAATTTCCTTGGGCATAAAATGTACAGCTTTGAAATTAGTTTCTGCCTTAATTTGATGTTCAATATCTGGTGGCACAACAAATGCATCACCTTGTTTGAGATACTCATCTTTTCCTTTTATCATCAAGATACATTCACCTTCTTGTATAAGTAGTATTGATTCCATGTTTGCAAGGTGTCTTGGCAATAGATCACCTGCGCTTGCCTGCATTTGTTTAGCGACCAAGTTTGAACCTAAAGCAAGCACTTTTACGTTAGGGTTTGTTACTTTTTCCATTTTGAAATAATTTTTAGTTTAATCATTTATGTTTATAGATCATGCAACTTTTTCCTTAGCTGTCGATAAGAGACGGCTGCATAGACTCTACTGGAGAATCCAGACTCCTATGACATTGGATTAATTATAATCCGTAAGCAAATGGTTCACATAATCCTTGCACTCCATTTTTATATACATCTTATTGGTATTTTAATTTTTCCCGTATTCAGACAAATATACTCCCTTTCTAAGAATCGGCTTCTCACTAGTTAGTCTATCAATAATATAAGTGACAGTGTCCGTAGACGATGTTCTATTTCCAATACTCTCGATAGTGAATGTCATTTGATTTTCTTTGAGTTTCCATTTTCTATAGAGAAGCGTTTTTCATATTATCAGGCCAAGCACTACCATTTATAAAAATAGTAAAATCCAATTATAATTCCTATTACAGTTACAGTCATAAAGTAGGTATTTTAAACTGCAACCAAACACCATAAGCCTTCAAAAGTAGATAACTTTTATGAATAATATTTAAAAAAAACAGCAGTTTAACACCTCATTCACAATGATCTACATAGATTCCGATTTTGACTATTGAAACTATCAAAAATACGCAAAGGAATACGCCTCGACGCATTTTCGAAAGTTTAGTACTTAGATGAAAGCCTCTTTTTTACTCTTCAGTTTGGTCCGTCTTGTGATTAACTGCTGTGGTATCATCTTGATTAAAGGAAACAGAAGCATCTTTGGTGCTGAGCAGTGTACGGTAAGGAATTGCCATTTCAATACCTGCTTTATCAAAATCCTTTTTAATGCGTTCATTGAGACCACATCCCAAATCATAAACATCATCAAAGTTGTTTGCCCAGGCCCACACACGAATGGTAATGGCTTTTCTGTCAAGACTCACAACGGCTGTTTTAGCACGTGGAACACCCCGATCAATTTCAAACTGAGAGCGGATATCAATTGAGAGTGGGTGATTTTCGCAGGCATCACTCATAATCTGACGTGCCACATCAATATCGCTATCGTAAGCAATGTCTATTTCGAGTCGTTTACATGCCTTTTTATCATTGAGATTGTAATTGACTAAACGTTCTTTATTAATGATAGCATTTGGAATGACAATCATTTGATTGTCAAAATTTCGAATAACAGTATGTCGCAAAGTAATATCTGAAACTGTGCCCATATTGGCATCTGAAAGCTCGATGATGTCTCCAATTTTAAAAGGCTTAAAGGAAATGATGAATAAGCCGCCCACAACATTAGAAAGCGCTTCTTGAGAAGCAAAGCCGATAATAACAGTCATAACGCCTGCACCGCCAAGTGCAGTCTGCGCAACACCCTTTAGCGAAGGAAATGCAATCAACATCATTAGGCCACCGATAAAATAGATTACAACACCAACAATGTAGCGCAGAAATTTAAGATTCGTTGCATCCTGGTTTTTGATTAATTTCTTCTTGATATTATATTTGACAATAAAGTCGGCAACAAGCGCAAATACAATTGTAAAAACAAGGACAATACCTAGATAAGCAATCAGCCTAAAGTCTTCAGCCAATGCTGAATAATTCTCTTTACTTATAAAAATGGCACTGAGAGCCATTACTGTTAGAATAATAATAAAGATTGAAATGATACGCTTTACCAATAAAAGGGCTTTTTTTTCACCTGAGGCATAGCGGTTAACAAGCCAGTTGATCAGCTTCTTATTTAAAAAAAACAAAACACCTGATAGAATTAAAATAACACCGACATAAATAATCTTGTCGAGATGGTCTAAGAGTAAATTCATAGAAAATTTCTTTCAGCTAAGGTAATATAGTAATGGAATCTTATCTCAAGAAATAAAAACTCTTTTTAAAGATTAGGCTGCAGGCGTCATTTCGTTAATACTTTCATGCAAATCGCTAAGACTATTATAGGTGTTAATTTCTGAAATTCTCGCATTTGTATTGTAACGGATTTCTAAGTAGTAGGACGACATTAAAAACAGACTATAGCTGATACCATTTTCAGAAAAATCTCCGATAAAAGAACCGAAATCGTGTATCGCTTCTATCTTTAATCCCAGTGGTAATTCGTCAAAAATTCTCTTTTTCATAACTTCAATTGGTTTGCTCCAAACATACGACATAAAAGCCTATAAACCAAGCAAAAGGAGCATAAAAAGGCTTTAAAAGAGATAAAATTTAGTTAATATTTTTCATCAGAAAGAGCCCTGATTATATAAGAGAAAAACATTTAAAAAGAATGACACTTCAAAAGCAAGTATTTAGTAAAAAAACCATGACTCCTATCGATTTAAAAGAGGATTCATCCTATCTTTGCACTGCAGGTCGCCTTATCGCACTTTTAAAGTGAGGAAAGTCCGGACACCACAGCACAGCTTAGCGGGTAACGCCCGTCAATTTATAAGCGATTATAAATCGGACAAGTGCAACAGAAAGCAAGTACAGTTCGGCTGTAGTGAAACCAGGTAAACTCTAGGCGGTGAAATA
>JAKDUG010000122.1 GCA_030457805.1 Psychroflexus sp. | reverse complement strand
AACTGAAAACGCCCCAGGTGTTTTTTTTAAACTTCTGGAGCGCTAAATATGTTTGAGAGTTCTTAGATAGCAAGATTTAAGCTTTAATTTTGTTTTCCTTTTAAAGTGTAATTTGCGTCTCTTTTTGTCTTTAATTGGCTCAATACTGTAACTGCTTCTTCAATGTACACATCGTGGGTTAAATTTTCAAACCAACGCTCACGTTTTTCGGCCAAAGTGCTATCAGATTCAAATTTTTGAGCTTCATGAGCCAATGCTTTAAATTTTAAATTGTTTTGGTGATCAGAAATAGCTTCGAATTTCTTAGTGATATCAGTTAAAGCCTCTTCTTGTTCTTTGTATTTATCATAGTTGAGACTGTAGCTTTTTTCATCGCGTTGATCTCTGATCCACTTTGCATTCTCATCAATCAATTTGATTGTTCCCTGTCCCTTTAAGCGTTCAGAAGAGTTTTTAACAACTTCTTCGAAATTGGTATAACCGCCCCATTTTTTATAATCAGCTGGTTTTATTTTGTCCCAAGGCATTGGGCTGTCATAGTCTCTTTCGCCTAAATCGATATATGAATAACGATCCGGAACAGCAACATCGCTTTCTACACCTTTAAGTTGAGTAGAGCCACCATTGATACGGTAAAATTTTTGAGTGGTAATTTTAAGCGCTCCCATATCGCCTAACGAACTACTGCGCATCCAGCGATTGAGGTCAACAACATTTTGCACAGTCCCTTTTCCATAAGTTTGTTTGCTACCGATAATCACTGCTCTTTCGTAATCTTGCATGGCAGCAGCTAAAATTTCTGAAGCTGAAGCTGAGAGTTCGTTCACGAGAATGACCAGCGGCTTATCCCATAATATATTTTTGTCTTTGTCTTTTAAAACATCAACATCATTTTTCTTGTCGCGGACTTGTACAATTGGACCTTTTTCAATGAAAAAACCAGCAATATCAACAACAGTAGAGAGTGAACCACCACCATTATTTCTCAAATCGATAACAAGGCCATCAGTTCCCTCTTTTTGTAAGTATTCGATTTCTTTTTTGATGTCAGACGCAGCGTTGCGCTCTTTGTAATCATTGACATCAAAATAGAATTTAGGTAAGTTGATAATGCCATACGAGCGATTGTCTTTAGTTGTGATCGTCGATTTCGCATAGGTTTCAGAAATCTCAACAACATCTCTTGTGATGGCCATGTCTTCAATACTTCCATCAACTTTTTTTACAGTTAAAATAACCTCAGTTTCCTTAGGGCCTTTGATTAGGTTGACAGCATCTTCTAGGCGCATACCAGAAATTGTGACTGCTTGCTCTTCATCTTCTTGTTTTACCTTTTGGATGATATCGCCAACTTCAAGTTCGCCACTTTTCCATGCCGGACCACCAGAAATTACTTCTATAATTTTGACTTCATCGCGTTCTTTTTGAAGACGTGCGCCAATACCTTCAAGTTTTCCAGACATTGAAATGTCAAAACGCTCTTTGTCTTGTGGAGCCAAGTAATTTGTATGTGGATCAAACTGACTCACGATTGAATTGACATAAACTGAAAACCAGTCTTCACGTTCTAATTCTGACATGGTTGAAAAATAGTTTTCTAGAGATTTACGTGTCACATCGCGCGCTTCAATTTCTAAAGAGTCTAAACTCTTCATGCTGTAGCCATCTTCATTCTCAACTTTGTTCTCTTCATCTTTGATCAAATCAGAATAAGTGGCCAATGTTGAAAACTTGAGTTGTTTTCTCCAACGCTCTTTTAAGTCTTTATCCGAGGATTCATAGTCCATGTTTTCATAATCAGTCGAAATCTCTTCTGTTTCTGTAAAATCAAAAGGTGTGCTTAAAATATCTTCGTAATAAGTTTCGGCATTTTTTCTTTGTTGAATCAGTGATTCGTAAGCTAAACTAAAAAAATCAATGTTTTTTTCTTCAATGGCATCATCAATTTCAGTTTCGTGATTTTTCAACTTATCAATTTGTTGATGTGTTAAAAATCTTTTCATCGGATCAATTGATTGCATGAAATCCTTGTAGACTGCCTTAGAAAATTCATCGTCAATTTCTTTCATGTCGTAATGACCTTGTGAAACAACGAAAGATATCAACTCGATGAGAACTTTGTCTTTATCGGAATCAGCATCAAATTTTTTAGTGGTAAAGCTACAAGCCGTAACCGATAAAATGGTGATGACGAAAAGAACTATAAAATTTTTTTTCATAATGTTTTTTTGAAAATGACTCTCGTAATAAAAACAAATGTATGTTTTTAAAATAAAACATGCCTCAATTTTAATATTTAGCTACGATAATGTTAACATCCTGTTTTGAAGATTCTTAAAATGGTCTCTTATGTGAGCGAGAAAGTTTAAATTTGGCATCCTAAAAATAGCCTTATGAGTAGAAGACCTTTGATCTTAGTCACAAATGACGATGGTATTACAGCGCCGGGAATTCGGCATTTGATCCAAATAATGAATACAATTGGCGATGTTGTCGTCGTTGCTCCGGATCGCCCTCAAAGCGGAATGGGACATGCCATTACGTTAAATGAAAATCTATATTGTGATCCTGTTGTTGTAGATCAATATTCTGAAATTGAAGAATTTAGTTGTTCAGGAACACCAGTGGATTGTGTCAAAATAGGAACCCAACAAATTTTAGAGCGTCAACCTGATTTACTTGTCAGTGGAATCAATCACGGATCCAATGCATCGATTAATGTGATGTATTCAGGGACAATGAGTGCTGCTGTAGAAGCCGGTATTGAAGGCATTCCTGCTATTGGTTTTTCGCTTTTAGATTACAGCATGGAAGCCGATTTTAAACCTTGTACCAAATTTGTCAAACGCATTGCCCTTGAAGTGCTCGAAAAAGGTTTGCCGCCACATACAGTTTTGAATGTCAATATTCCTATCGCAGAGAAGAGTAGTGATATCAAAGGCATTAAAGTTTGCCGACAAGCAAAGGCGCGTTGGCAAGAAGTGTTTGATAAACGCTCTAATCCTCAAGGCCGCGATTATTATTGGCTGTCAGGAGAATTTGTCAACCAAGATGAAGGAAAGGATACTGATATTGAAGCTTTAGAAAATAATTATGTCTCAGTGGTGCCTATTCAATTTGATTTGACAGCGCATACTGCTTTAGAGACAATCGAAAAATGGAATTTTAATGGCTAAAAAAAATGTTTTAATCGGTTTTTTAACTGGCATCATTGCAAATATTGCAGGGCTTTTTCTGTATGTTTTCCTTTTTACGGATTACGAATTTGAATATGCTTTGCAAATCAGTTATCAGGATGGCTTTATCGGGAAGTTGATTGCCTTGGGAGCGATTTTGAATTTTTTGCCATTTTTTATTTTTATCAAGAAAAAAGAGGACTATAAAGCACGTGGCGTTTTAATTGCCACAATTTTAAGTGCTATCTCAATACTAATTCTAAAATTAATTTAAATGTATTTAAAAGATTTTGAAGTGCGATGGAGTGATATCGATGCAAATCGGCATTTAGCAAACTCTGCTTATCAAAACATGATGAGCCATGCGAGAATGGATTTTTTAACACAGAATGGGTTTACAGATCAATCCTTAATTAAGCACAATATTGGGCCTGTTGTTTTTTATGAACACATCTATTATTTTAAAGAAATTTTGCCTGATGATTCATTGCGTGTTAGCACGGCTCTAAAAGGCTTGTCAGATGACGGTCGTTTTTTTCAGTTTGAGCATAATTTTTATAACCAAAATGGAAAAAATTGTGCGCGTGCAATCATGATGGGATCTTGGATTGATATGAAAACAAGACGCATTGCTGCACTTCCAGATTTTCTGCTTGAGTTGATTGCAGAGATGGAAAAAACAGAAGATTTTAAAAGTATAACGAAAGAAGATACGAGAAAGTTCCAGCAATTACCAGTTGATCTGCCAGCTTCTTAGGTTCTTTTTAATGAAGAGTTTTATGAATCAGACGAGTTGAAATGTTTTTTTAACTCGTCTTTTGTTTTCTTAGAATTACCAACAAAAATAGCAGCCTGATCAACGACAACAGGGCGTTTTAGTAAAGTATAATTTTCTGCGATTAATTCTTTGATCTCGTTGTCAGTCAAAGTTTTATTTTTGAGATCACGCTCTTTATAAAGGCGGGCTCTTTTGTTGAGCAAATCCTCATATGAATTGACATGTTGACGCAAAGAAGAGAGTTCATCTCTTGAGATTGGCTCTTTCTTGATGTCTTGAAGCATCATGTCTTTAGGTAAATCGAGAGTGTTAATGATGCGTTTGCAAGTATCGCATGTGGAGAGATAAAACAATTTTTTCATCTTGGCGGTCAATTATTGCGTTTCAGTTTCCTGTCTTTTTTTGCGTCGGTTTCTATACACGGCATAAAAAACACCACCAACGAGCAAATAAGGAAAGGCCATTAAATAAACGATACCATTGTTGATGCCTTTTGCAGCACTTTGATCTGTATCACTTTCTAGCACGGCCCGACACATCGAGCATTGCGCATCAGCGACTGTGAAAACAGCAAATATTAAAATGACGCTTAGGATAATTTTGAAAGAATTCGTTTTCATCATTTTTGTTTTTTAATAATACGGGTACATAAAAAGATAAACTAATACACCAGTAATGGCAACATAAAGCCAAATAGGGAATGTCCAACGTGCTATTTTTTTATGTTTCTCAAAGTTACCACTTATTGCACGATATATTGTAAACAAGACCAATGGAACAATAATCGCTGATAAAAGGATATGTGTGATTAATATAAAAAAATAAATTCCTTTAAGCAAGCCTTCCCCGCCGTAAGGCACGGGATCATTACTGATTTTAGAAATGACGTAACTGACTAGAAACACAACAGAAAGCCCGAAAGCCGTCATCATGATTATTTTGTGCTGTTTCTTCTTTTTTTGCAAAATCATGCGATAGCCGACAATCAGTAAAAGAGCAGTTAATGCATTAATAATAGCATGAAAGAAAGGAAAAGTTCCAACATCAATACCTAAAAGGTTTGAACGTTCAGGTAAATACATCAAGATAAGAACGATGGCAGGAACCAAGATGGAGAGCGTGATGATCGTCGGGATAGCAAACTTATCGACTTTTGTAAGCTTGTTTGTCATTCTAAAAGTGATTTGATGTCTTCGACTAAAATATCAATTTGTGGTTCTTCGCCTTCTAGTGCGTCTTTATCATCGTGGGGAACAGAACCTCTGTAAAAAATAATAGGATTTCCAAAGTCATCTTCGCGAGAGCGGATATAGCCCTCTTGATCGACAAGTGCAAAAAATCCAGAATGTTCAAAACCACCGGGAGCGTTTTCGTCCTCAGCGGCATAGATGTTAAAGCCTTTATTTGACAAGTCGTAAATGTCATCTTGATCACCCGTTAGTAAATGCCAGTTTGCATGCTTAATGCCGTATTCTTCTGCGTATTCTCGGAGGACTTCAGGTGTATCGTATTCAGGGTTAATTGTCACTGATGCAACTCCAAAATCCATATTACCGTAGAATTGATCTTGAATTTCAACTAAATTTGAAGTCATGATTGGACAAATAGAAGGACAAGTTGCGAAGAAAAACTCAACGACATAAACCTTGCCTTTGTAGTCGGCGTTTGTGATTGTGTCTTCATTCTGATCAATCAATCTAAAATCAGGAACTTTTTTCTTTTCCCCATCGGTGACGATGTATGCTAAATCATCAGTTTTATTTCGAGCGTTATATTCATTAACAACCCAAATGCCAAAAATCAAGACAACTAGGGAAATGCCGACGTAAGAATACTTTTTCATTTTATTTCTCTTCTTTTTGTTTCTCTTTGTATTTCTTTAATTCAAGTCTGTATTCAGCTAAGAGCACCTTGACATCATCATTGAGTTTATCGTTGACTTCTGCCACACTGCTCATGTCATAGCCGTGTTTAATGCCTTCATCTTCATCTTTGATGCGACCTCTGAGACTCATGTCTTTATCAATGATAAAGCAATTTTTTGAAGACAATTGATCATCTAATTCTAAATTGCTTTCTAAACTTTCAAAAATAGTTTTGATTTCAGAGTCAGATAGACTTAGGAAATGCCAATACTTAGGATCCGAAGATGTTGCACTGATGTCGTACTTAAACTTTTTAATGTGTTTCTCTTGGTCAGGACTTATGATGGTAATGACTTGAAAATCTTTAAATTCGTGATTTTTGTCGTAAATTTTTTCCTTCATGTTGAAGGCGTAGGCCTTTTTTGTTTCAAAATCATGACCAAAAAAGCTGAGGAGTGTTATTTTATCATCGAAGCTGGCAGAATCCGTTTCGAATTCTTTGAGACTGTGGATGTTTTTGACGAGAATAGGTAAGCGTGCAAACTGATTCACACCACTTGAGAAGAAGATATAGGCTGTGATCGGAAGTACGAAAAGAAGGATCAGAACAATTTTCTTTTTGTCCATTTTTATTTTTTTACAAAAATAGAAAAGGCGGTTGA